>DASUBN010000134.1:0-11982 GCA_035763245.1 Gammaproteobacteria bacterium
CGAACAGGGTCAGGCTCCCGATCCGTCGCGTCTTATCCGGCTCCGACTTGAAGCGGGGCGGATGGAAGTTCGCGGCCAGCACGGCGGCGACGAAAGCCTCGGCCAGTGCGGCGCGCTGGGCGTCGGCGGCGCCGGGCAGGAGCAGGCCGACGTTCGTGGGCTCCGATTCACGGGCCTTGGCGACGCATTTGCGGGCCAGGGTCAGCAACTCGAAGGCGCCGGCGTCGGTCTTGTAGGAGGCCAGGACCGCGGCCGTGACCCGCGGGTTGGGCAGATCGGTGCGCTGGGGAGCAAGGCTCTTCTTGCCTTCCGGCACGCGCTGTTTTAGACGTTCGGCGTGGGGAAAATCCGGCCAGCGCTTTTGGAGGGAGCTTTCAGGCAGCAGTATAATGACCGCGTCCAGGGCATCCACCCGGGCCGTATCCGCCGCCGCCAAGGGCTGCCGGATATCGAGCTGGTAAGCCTGCGGAAGCCTCAAGGTCATCGGACTGTCCGGGGTTTATGGAGACCGGACGGAGATGATATAGGGCCGGGAGCCCCACCGGAAGGCACACACACGTGCCGGACGGCGCACGGACCGCATGAACCCCGCGGCGGAGGGCTTTTCCGCCGCTCCCCGCGACGCCTCGATCGACGAACCACAAGGTTTTGCCATGGCGAACGACGTACCGAACCTGCCCCAGGACCTGGATCCGGCCGAGACCCATGAGTGGCTGGACGCCCTGGCCTCGGTCCTGGACGCGGAGGGCACCGAGCGTGCCCACTTCCTGATCGAGCGGCTCATCGACGAGGCGCGCCGCTCCGGCGCCTACCTGCCTTACAGCCCCAACACCGCCTACGTAAACACCATCAATGCCAACCAGGAACCGGCTTATCCCGGCGACCGGGCCATCGAGAAGCGCATCGAGGCCTACCTGCGCTGGAACGCCATGGCCATGGTGGTGCACGCCAACAAGGAGAACAGCGGCATCGGCGGTCACATCGCCACCTACGCCTCCTCCGGCACCCTCTACGAGGTGGGCTTCAATCATTTCTGGCGCGCGCCGAGCGCGCAACACGGCGGCGATCTCATCTATATCCAGGGCCATTCCTCGCCGGGCATCTACGCCCGCTCCTTCCTGGAAGGCCGTTTCAGCGAGGGGCAGCTCAAGAACTTCCGCCGCGAGGTGGAACGGGACGGGCTCTCCTCCTATCCGCATCCCTGGCTGATGCCGGACTACTGGCAGTTCCCCACGGTCTCCATGGGCCTGGGGCCGCTGCAGGCCATCTACCAGGCGCGCTTCATGCGCTACATGGAACATCGCGGCTTCATCCCGGAGAGCGACCGCAAGGTGTGGGCCTTCCTCGGCGACGGTGAGATGGACGAGCCGGAGTCCATGGGCGCCATCTCGCTCGCCTCCCGCGAGAAGCTCGACAACCTGGTGTTCGTGGTGAACTGCAACCTGCAGCGCCTGGACGGCCCGGTGCGCGGCAACGGCAAGATCATCCAGGAGCTGGAGGCGAACTTCCGCGGCAGTGGCTGGAACGTGATCAAGGTGCTGTGGGGCTCGCGCTGGGATCCGTTGCTCACCCGGGACAAGAACGACCTCCTGAAGCGCCTCATGATGGAGTGCGTGGACGGCGAGTACCAGAACTTCAAGTCCAAGGACGGGAAGTTCGTGCGCGAGAAGTTCTTCGGCAAGTATCCCGAGCTCCTGGAGATGGTCGCCAACATGAGCGACGAGGAGATCTGGAACCTGAACCGCGGCGGCCACGACGCGCGCAAGGTGTACGCCGCCTACCAGGCGGCCATGGACTGCAAGGGCCAGCCCACGGTGATCCTCGCGAAGACGGTCAAGGGCTTCGGCATGGGCAAGGCCGGTCAGGGCCAGATGGGCGCCCACCAGCAGAAGAAGCTGGACGAGGAGGCGCTCAAGGAGTTCCGCGACCGCTTCAACATCCCGGTCTCCAACGAGGAGATAGGCAAGATACCGTTCCGCCGCTTCGCCGAGGACAGCGAGGAACTCAAATACCTGAAGGCGCGGCGCGAGCGACTCGGCGGCTACCTGCCGCAGCGCCGGCACAAGAGCGCGCCGCTCGAGGTACCGGGGCTCGACTTCTTCAAGACTTTCCTGGAAGGCACCGGCGGCCGCGAGGTCTCCACCACCATGGCGCTGGTGCGCATCCTCACGGCGCTGGTGAAGGACAAGGGCATCGGCAAGCACGTGGTGCCTATCGTGCCGGACGAGGCGCGCACCTTCGGCATGGAAGGCCTGTTCCGCCAGATCGGCATCTATTCCTCCGTGGGCCAGTTGTATGAGCCCGCCGATGCCGACCAGCTGATGTTCTACAAGGAGGACAAATCGGGTCAGATCCTGGAGGAGGGCATCACCGAGGCGGGCTCCATGGCCTCGTGGATCGCCGCGGCCACGGCCTACAGCAACCACGGCGTGCCCATGGTGCCGTTCTACATCTACTACTCCATGTTCGGCTTCCAACGCATCGGCGACCTGGCCTGGGCCTCGGGCGACATCCAGGCGCGGGGCTTTCTGATTGGAGGTACGGCGGGAAGGACCACGCTCGAGGGCGAGGGCCTGCAGCACGAGGACGGCCACAGCCACATCCTGTCCTCCACCATCCCGAACTGCGTGTCCTACGACCCCACCTACATGTACGAGGTGGCGGTGATCGTGCAGGACGGGCTGCGCCGCATGTTCCAGGAGCAGGAGAACGTCTTCTACTACCTCACCTGCATGAACGAGAACTACGCGCAGCCGGCCATGCCGGCGGGCGCTGAGGCCGGCATCCTGAAGGGGCTCTATCTCCTCAAGCAGGGCGGCAAGCAGAAGCTGCGGGTGCAGCTCATGGGCTCCGGCACCATCCTCAGGGAAGTGGAGGCCGCGGCCGAGATGCTGGAGAAAGACTGGGGCGTGTCCGCCGACGTGTGGAGTGCCACGAGCTTCACGGAGCTGCGCCGCGAGGGCCAGGATTGCGCCCGCTGGAACCTGTTCCACGCCGGCGAGAAGCCCCGCGTGCCCTACGTCACCGAGGCGCTCGCCAAGACCACGGGTCCCATCGTGGCGGCTACGGATTACATGAAACTCTTCGCCGACCAGATCCGCGAGTTCATGCCGCGCCGCTACACGGTGCTCGGCACCGACGGCTTCGGCCGCAGCGACACCCGTGAGGGCCTCCGTCACTTCTTCGAGGTGGACCGCCGCTATGTGGCTGTGGCCGCCCTCAAGTCCCTGGCGGACGAGGGCCAGCTGGAGGCGAAGAAGGTGGCCGAGGCCATCAAGAAATACGGACTCAACCCAGACAAGCCCAATCCGGTCACGGTTTGAGGAGAAGGACCGTGGCAGAAAAAGAAGTCAAAGTCCCGGACATCGGCAACTTCAAGGACGTCGAGATCATCGATGTCATGGTCAAGCCCGGCGACACCGTCGCCAAGGAGCAGGGGCTCATCACCCTCGAGACCGACAAGGCCGCCATGGACGTGCCCTCGCCCTATGCGGGTACCGTCAAGGCGCTCAAGGTCAACAAGGGCGATAAGGTCTCGGAAGGCTCCCTGGTGCTGGTCATGGACGCTGCTGAGGACACGGCAGCGGCCAAGCCCGCCGCTGCGCCCCAGAAAGCCACCGCGCCGGCTCAAGCGCCTGCAGCTCAGCGTCCGAGTTCACCCGTGCCCCTGGCCCAAGCTCCATCGGTTCCGACATCATTGCCGCCGATCAACGAAGCGGGCTTCGGCAAGGCCCATGCGGGCCCCTCGGTGCGCAAGTTCGCCCGCGAGCTGGGCGTGGACCTCTCGCGGGTCAAGGGCAGCGGCCGCAAGGGGCGCATCACCGCCGAGGATGTGAAGGCCTTCGTGAAGGCCGTCATGCAGGGCGGCTTCGCCGGCGGCGGGGGGCTGCCCAAGGTGCCGGAGGTGGATTTCGCGCGTTTCGGCGCCGTGGAGGTGAGGCCGCTCTCCCGCATCAAGCGCATCTCGGGTCCGCGCCTGCAGGCGGCCTGGGTCAACGTGCCCCACGTCACCCAGCACGATGAGGCGGACATCACCGGTCTCGAACAGCTGCGCCAGGAACTCAAGTCCGACGCCGAGAAGATCGGCGCCAAGCTGACGCCGCTCGCCTTCCTGGTGAAGGCCAGCGTCGCCGCGCTCAAGGAGTATCCGGACTTCAATTCCTCGCTGGATCCCTCTGGCCAGAACCAGGTGATGAAGCAGTACTTCCACATCGGTTTCGCGGCGGACACTCCCAACGGTCTCGTGGTGCCGGTGATACGGGACGCGGACAAGAAGAACGTGTTCGAGGTGGCGAAGGAGCTGGGCGAGCTCGCGGCCAAGGCCCGGGACGGCAAGCTCAAGGCGGACGAGATGCAGGGCGGCTGCTTCAGCATCTCGAGCCTGGGCGGCATCGGCGGCACGGCCTTCACGCCCATCGTGAACGCACCGGAGGTGGCGATCCTGGGCGTGTCGCGCTCCGCCATGAAGCCCATGTGGGACGGCAAGACCTTCCAGCCGCGGCTCATGCTGCCGCTCTCGCTCTCCTACGACCACCGGGTGATCGACGGTGCCGCCGCGGCGCGCTTCACCACGTTCCTGAGCAAGATCCTGTCCGAGGCCCGGGGGCTGGTGCTCTGACACCGGCGGGAGCGAGGCATGCATCATTCCCGACTCTGCGAGATCGTGATCGATTGCGACACCGAGGACCTGGACGCGGCCGCGGCGTTCTGGGGCGGGGCCCTGGGACGGCCGGTGAACCTCGAAAAGTCCGGGAACCCGGCCCTGTACCGGCTGCTCGAGGGCGACCCCAGGGAGATCCGGGTGGAAGTGCAGAAGGTGAAGCATGAGAGCCGGGCGCATCTGGACATCGAGACCGACGACATCGAAGCGGAGGTCAAGCGGCTCACGGGGCTCGGCGCCAAGGTCGCTGAGCGGCTGCCCCGCTGGGTGGTGATGCAGGCGCCCACCGGCCAGCGCTTCTGCGTGGTCAACGCACAATCCGCGGATTTCCCCAAGAACGCCAACCGCTGGGATTGAGTCCCGGCCCCTTCCGAACCCGAGAACACAACCATGGCCAAGACCGTAGCAGTCAAAGTCCCAGACATCGGCAACTTCAAGGACGTGGACGTCATCGAAGTGATGGTGAAGCCCGGTGACCGGGTGGAGAAGGAACAGGGTCTCGTGACGCTCGAGACGGACAAGGCCGCCATGGACGTGCCTTCGCCTTATGCGGGCACGGTGAAGGACGTGAAACTCAAGAAGGGCGACAAGGCTTCGGAAGGCACTCTGGTGCTGATCCTGGAGGCAGATGAAACCGCGGCCGTGCCGAAAGCCGCGGAACAGAAACCCGCCGCCGTGCCGGTGGCCGCATCCCAGATCCCGAAAGCCGAAGCACCCAAGCCCGTGCCCGCCGCGGCGAATGTGCCCGAGTACCAGGGCAAGCACGACATCGAATGCCAGATGGCGGTCATCGGTTCCGGTCCCGGCGGCTACAGCGCCGCCTACCGCGCCTCCGACCTGGGGTTGCAGACTGTCATGGTGGAGCGTTACGCGGCCTTGGGCGGGGTGTGCACCAACGTGGGCTGCATCCCCTCCAAGGCGCTGCTGCACGCGGCCAAGGTCATCGAGGACGCGGAAGCCATGGCCGAGAACGGCGTGGTCTTCGGCAAGCCCAAGATCGAACTCGACAAGCTCTTGGGCTTCAAGAACAAGGTGGTGAGGAAGTCCACCGACGGCCTCGCCATGCTCGCCAAGCAGCGCAAGGTGCAGGTGGTGCAGGGCTTCGCCAAGTTCCTGGGGCCCCATCACCTCGCGGTGGAGCTGGACGGCAAGCGCACCGTCGTCAAGTTCGAGCAATGCATCGTCGCCGTGGGCAGTTCCGTGACCCGCATCCCCGGCCTGCCGGACGACCCGCGCATCATGGATTCCACCGGCGCCCTGGAGCTCCAGGACCTGCCGGAACGCATGCTGGTGGTGGGCGGCGGCATCATCGGGCTGGAGATGGCCTGCGTGTACGACGCCCTGGGCGTGAAAATCACGGTGGTGGAACTCACCGAGACCCTCATCCCCGGCGCGGATCGGGACGTGGTGCGCCCCCTGGAGCAGCGTATCAGGAAGCGCTACGAGCAGATCCTCCTGGGCGTGAAGGTGGCGAAGCTGGAGGCGACCAAGGAGGGCATCAAGGCGACCTTCGAAGGCAAGGATGCGCCGTCGCCCCAGACCTACGGTCGGGTGCTGGTGGCCGTGGGCCGCCGCCCCAACGGCAGGCTCATCGACGCGGAGAAGGCCGGCGTGGCCGTGGACGAGCGGGGCTTCATCCACGTGGACCGGCAGATGCGCACCAGTGCGCCGAACATCTACGCCATCGGCGACGTCGTCGGCAATCCCATGCTGGCCCACAAGGCGAGCCACGAGGCTCACGTCGCCGCGGAAGTGGCGGCGGGTCAGAAGCGTTTCTTCGACGCGCGGGTGATCCCGTCGGTGGCCTACACCGACCCGGAAGTGGCCTGGGTGGGCATGACCGAGATCGAGGCGAAGGAGCAGGGCATCGCCTACGGCAAGGGGGTGTTCCCCTGGGCTGCCTCGGGCCGCGCCCGCTCCATCGACCGCACCGACGGCCAGACCAAGCTGCTGTTCGAGGAGGCCACGGGCCGGCTGATCGGCGCCGCGGCCACGGGTGTGAACGCCGGCGAGCTGACCGGCGAGTTCGCACTCGCCATCGAGATGGGCGCGAACGCCGAGGACATCGGCCTCACCATCCACCCGCATCCGACCCTGAACGAGAGCGTGATGCTGGCGGCGGAAGTGTTCGAGGGCACCATCACCGACCTCTATGCGCCGAAGAAGCCCGCGCACTGAACCATGCTGAAGCCGGCCCACAAGACCCTGTTGCTGGCGGCGCTGTCCTGTGCCGGCTGCAGCAGCCTGGGCGGGGCCGGCCCGGCCCTGGGCGGCGGCACCTGGGGCGCCCCCTGCAACGGCGCGATGCCCGAGATCGTGCAGCCCCTCGCCGGCGACGCGGCGATGGATTGCGGGTTCCTCGCCTTGCACGCCTCCGACAAGGACTTCTACGACATCATGGGCTGTGCGCGCTCCGCCCTCGCGAGCGGCAAGGCTTACCGCTTCGGTTACCAGAACTTCGACGAGTTCTTCGGCTATTGCCGGGCGGCCGTCCGCTCCCCGGACGGGCGGGTATGGTTCCTGGAGTTCTATGCGCCCGTGGACGAAGTGATGAACGGCAAGGGGCCCCTGCAGTACCGCTTCAACGCCAAGCAGTGTTCCGGCGTCTCCATCGTCAAGGACCGACGTGGTTTCTTCCAGACGGAACAGTGCACCGAGGCGACCGACGAACTCATGAAGGGCCTGTCAGGCGCCGCGGGCGGCTGAAACCGCTTCAGACCGCACGGGCGAGCGCTGCGAGCCCGTAGGCGAGCAGGAACAGGCCCGAACCCCGGTTGATCCAGTGCAGGGCGGCGGGTTTCAGCCTGTGTCGCAGCAGCGCCATGCCGCCCGAGAGCAGCACCCACCAGAGGGCCGATCCCAGGAACACGCCGGTCACCACCAGGCTCGCGGCACCGTACCCCGCTCCCGTCCCCAAGCCGAGACCCGCGAATACCGCCATGAAGGACAGGATGGTGAGCGGATTGGAGAGCGTGAGCAGCATGGTGGTGGCGAAAGCCGCGAGAAACCCCGCCGCCGGCACGGCGCCGCTTTCCTCCCGCGGCCGTGCCCGGAAGGTGCTGATGCCGAGCCAGCAGAGGAACAGCCCGCCGATGAGCCGGGTCCAGAAGGCGTGGCCCACGAGGAAGCCCGAGATGAAGTCGACACCGAAGGCGCCCACGGCGCCGTAGAGGCTGTCCGCCACCGCGGCGCCGAGACCCGTGACGAGACCCAGCATCCGGCCCTCCGCGAGCGTGCGGCGTATGACCAGCATGCCGATGGGGCCCACGGGTGCGGCGATGGCGAAACCGATGACGATGCCGCGCAAGAAGAATTCCATGACCATGTGCGTACCCTCCCCAGGTCCAGAAACGAAAAACCGCCGGGGGTCCGGCGGTTTCAGGTGAAATCTGCGCGCGAGCGCGCCCGAGCCGGACCTCAAGGTTGTCGGTCGGCCTGTTGCTGGAGACGGCGGGAACGGTGAACCATGGAGACCTCTGTTTCGCGAGCGGCTATCCTAAACTTTGCCGTTGCGGAGTCAAGCGGGCGAGGGTGCCTGCACGTTAGAATAAAGCCCGTGAAGACCCGCTTACGCTCCCGCAACCCCTTGAGGCCCTTGCTGACCGGCGGGCTCATGTTGCTGACCTGCGGATGCGTCTCCCGGGATGTGGCCCGCTACATGGGTCAGGATCCCCACCTCGTCTTCCCGGCCAGTCAGCTGGTGGACCAGTCCCTGATGCAGGCGGACGATGCTCATCCGGGCGCCGACTGGGGGCTCTCGCTGGTGTGGGAAGGGGACCACTATCTCCTCAGTGCCGACCAGAACATCACTCCCGGTGCCCCCAGCCAGACCTGGCGCGTACGCGCCTTGCAGCGCATCACCCTGCTCGACTACGACCAGATGTTCGCCCTCGGCAGTTGCAAGCGGGGCGAAGGGCCGTTCTTGTCCAGGGTGGTGGCGGTGGTGAACTACGATCACAGCAAGCAGTGGTTCGACTCCATACGGGAAGCCTGGGCCTTCGATCCGGTCCGGACGGCGTTCGCGCCTTATCCCACCCAGGGTTTGAGGTGCCTCAACCGCTTGTACGGCACCGATCTCACGCCACCGTCGCCCTTCATCCTGGCGCCGGTCACCAACGCCGCGCCAACTGCGGCCACGGCCAGGCATCCGTCTCCCTGAACCGCGAGAGGGAAAACCCATGCTCGAGATGCGCCCCAACTGCGAATGCTGCGACAAGGACCTGCCGCCCGGCTCCCGGGAAGCCATGATCTGCACTTTCGAGTGCACTTTCTGCGAGGACTGCGCCCAGGGCCGCCTGCAGGGCCGCTGCCCCAACTGCGGCGGTGAGCTGGTGCGGCGCCCGCTGCGGGAGGCGCGGCTGCTCCAGAAATATCCCGCTTCCACCGTGCGCGTGCACAACCCGAAGTGCGCCGGACGCGTGGCCTGATGCGTGCCTCCATCGCGGCCCTCGGGCTGCTGCTGGCCGCCTGCGCGGCACCCGCGCCGCAGCCGGCGGGTCCGATCATGATGTCCGGTGTCCTGCAAGGCGGCATCACGGACAATGTCTACCGGGACAAACGCGGCTGGTTCACGGTGGCCACGCCTGTCCCGGCGGGTGGCGACGATTACCGCAACATGCTGGTGCAGGAGGCCTATCCCGAACGCATCTCCTTCGTGAACTTCATCCCGCAGACCGCACCGGGGGAATACTACCGGGCTTACGTGGAGGATTTCTTCGCCGGCAACCACCCGGTGCCGAGCCTCAGCACGATCGCGGACAACGCCCTCAAGGTCTATGGCAAGCAGCTCATGGATGCACGCCTCGAACCCATGGTGCTGCAGCAGGAGAAGCCCTGGAACTCCGGTGCGACCCAGGGACTGATGCGCCTCTACACCCAGAAGGTATCCACGGCGCTTCTGGCCCATGACCTGATGCAAGGTCTGGCCCTGGCGGACGACTACACCGCCTATATACTCCTCTACATCACGGCCAGGAACGGCAAGGTGGCCATGCTCTGGGCCGAGTGGCCCGAGGACTGCTCGGTGTGCCCACCGATCCCCTCCGGCCCGGCGAAGGATGGGGCCGATGCCATCGACCGGGCCTTGGCCTCCAACACGCGGGCGGCTGCCTTCCTGAGGTCCTTCGGTTATGCTGCCGGTGCCTCAGCCTATCAATGAACGCCACTACAGGCCGTAGCGGCCGGTTGGCGCACCAGGGACGGTTAGAACCAGGGCTATTAAAATCGACCGTGTAACCGCGGGCAATTGCGAACAGGGATAATCGGATGGACAAGCTGCCGCAGCTGTTTGCCAATAACCGTGCTTGGGCGGAAGGCGTAACCCGCCAACGTCCGGATTTCTTCAAACGCCTCGCCGCCCAGCAGTCACCCAAGTATCTATGGATCGGCTGCGCCGACAGCCGCGTGCCCGCCAACGAGATCGTGGGGCTGATGCCGGGCGAGGTGTTCGTGCACCGCAACGTGGCCAACGTGGTGGTGCACTCCGACCTCAACTGCCTTTCGGTGCTGCAGTACGCCGTGGAGGTGCTCAAGGTGGAGCACGTCATCGTCTGCGGCCACTACGGCTGCGGCGGCGTGCAAGCCGCCTGGCGCGGCGCCTCCCTGGGGCTCATAGACAACTGGCTGCGGCACGTGAAGGACGTGGCGGAGAAGTATTCGGACGACCTCGCCGCCCGGCCTGATGACGAGACCCGCATGGACCGGCTGTGCGAACTCAACGTGATCGAGCAGGTGCTGCACGTGGCGCGCACCACCATCGTCCAGGACGCCTGGAAGCGCGGGCAAACCCTCATCCTGCACGGCTGGGTCTATCGCCTGCAGAGCGGTCTCCTGAAGGACATCAGCATCTGTATCAGCAGCGAGAAGGAACTCAAGGAGTTCATCGAGCGGCGGGTGATGCCCGGCGGGCTCTTCTGACCGCCGCCATGGGCTGGCGTCCGCGGGAGATCTTCCGCAAGCCCTGGCGCATGACGCTCATCGTCTGTCTCGAGGGCATGCTCATCACCCTGCTGGGCTATCACCTGGGCTCCCGGTTCACCGCCATCTTCCACGGCGCCTCGGCCGAGATCGGCGGCATCTGGTCCGCGATATCCGGCCTCGTGGTGCTGCAGAGCACCATCCGCGAGACCCTGAAGTCCTCGCTGCTGCGCACCATCGGCACCGCCATCGGCGCGCTCATCTGCGCCCTGTATCTGTCGCTCTTCGGGTTCAGCCTGCCCGGCATGGCCCTCTGCGCCGGCCTCACGCTCGCCATCTGCTACGTGCTGGACATCTTCGAGTACGCGCGCCTCGCCGCCGCCACGGTGGTGATTATCGCCGCGGTCAGCGCCCAGTCGCCGCAGATCCCGCCCTTCCTCAACGCCTTCCTGCGGTTCTCGGAAGCCACCATCGGCGTGGGGGTATGCATCCTCTGCGTCTATGCCTTGCGCGTGTTCGTGCGCCCACGGATACCCACATGATGCCAAAACCCGTGCCCACGGTGCTCGAAGGCGCCCATGTTCGCCTCGAGCCGCTCTCCATGGACCACCTGGACGGCCTCTGCGCCGTGGGTCTGGACCCGGAGCTCTGGCAATGGATCCCCGCGCCGGTGCGTAACCCGGACGAGATGCAGGCCTACGTGCAGGACGCCCTGGATGAGCAGCGCCGCGGCGTCTCCATGCCCTTCGCCACGCTGCTGAAACACAACCGGCAGGTGGTGGGCTGCACCCGCTTCGCCAACATGAGCCTCGAGGACCAGCGGGTGGAGATCGGCTGGACCTGGCTAGGCAAGCCCTGGCAGAGGAGCGCGGTGAACACCGAGGCCAAGTACCTGATGCTGCGCCATGCCTTCGAGGTGATGGGATGCCTGCGGGTGGAGCTCAAGACCGACGCCCTCAACGAGCGCTCCCGCAACGCCATCCAGCGTATCGGCGCCAAGCAGGAGGGTATCTTCCGTCGGCATAAAATGACCCACACCGGGCGGGTACGGGACACGGTCTACTTCAGCATCATCCTGGAAGAATGGCCGGATGTGAAACGACGCCTGGAGGCCAGGCTCGAGTCGGCTTGAGATCAATATACTAAGGAGTGGTTGCGATGCAATTCTTCGCCAGTCAGAAGTTCCTGGCAATCTATTCGGGTGTACTCACGCTCGTCTTCGCGGCGACCGTGCTGAGCGGATTCGCAAACTCGTCGGATCATGTACAGTTGCGCGAGCTTGACGTGCAGCGCATCAACGTGGTCGAGCCGGACGGTACCTTGCGCATGGTCATTTCGGACAAAGCGGATTTTCCGGGAGCGATCTTCAAAGGCAAGGAGCTGCCGCATCCAGACCGCAAGACGGC
>DASUBN010000135.1:0-6495 GCA_035763245.1 Gammaproteobacteria bacterium
AGCGACTACGAGCCGGCCCTATTTGCCGGCATGAAGCAGCAGCTCGCCGAGGTGGATGCGATCGCCAACAACCCGGACGCACCCACCTTCGATAACACCATCGTGGCCATGGAGAAGACCGGACAGCTCCTGACCCGCGTGGTGCTTGCCTTCAGCACCGTGACCGGCGCGAACACCGATGACGCCTTGCAGAAGGTGCAGGACGACACCGCCGCTCCGCTGCAAGCCACCCAGGATGCCATCAACCTCAACAGCAAGCTCTTCAAGCGCATCGAGACGCTGTATGACGAGCGTGCCAGCCTGAAGCTCGATCCCGAGCAGTCCCGGCTCCTCTATTGGTACTACACCGAAGCCGTGCTGGCGGGCGCCAAGCTCTCCGATGCTGACAAGGACCGGCTCAAGAAGCTGAACGGCGAGGAAGCGGAGCTCACCACTAAGTTCCAGAATCAGCTCCAGGCGGGCACCAAGGCCGGCGGCCTCGTGATCGACGACAAGTCGAAGCTCGCGGGCCTCAACGCCGACCAGATAGGCGCCCTGGCCCGCGCGGCCGAGGCTCGCGGCCTCAAGGGCAAGTGGGTGATACCGCTGCAGAACACCACGCAGCAGCCCCTGCTGCAGTTCCTGACAGACCGCGACACCCGCCAGAAGCTGTTCGAAGCTTCCTGGACGCGCAATGAGCATGGCGACGCCAACGACACCCGTGCCACGATCCTCGCCATCGCCAAAGTGCGGGCGGAGAAGGCCAGGCTCATGGGCTATCCCAATTACGCCGCCTGGAAGCTCCAGGACCAGATGGCGAAGACGCCCGAGGCGGTGGACAAGTTCCTGGGCGAGCTGATCCCGGCCGCGGCCGCGCGTGCCAAGGTGGAGGCGGCAGATATCCAGGCAGAGATCGACAAGGAGCACGGCGGCTTCAAGCTCCAGCCCTGGGACTGGGAGTATTACGCCGAGAAGGTGCGCAAGGCCAAGTATGACCTGGACGACGCCCAGATCCGGCCTTATTTCGAACTGAACGACGTGCTTAAGAATGGCGTGTTCTACGCCGCCAACCAGCTCTATGGCCTGACCTTCAAGGAGCGCCACGACCTCCCCGTGTGGCAGCCCGACGTGCGCGTGTTCGAGGTGCACGACAAGGATGGGAAGCTCCTGGCGCTCTGGTACTGCGACTACTTCAAGCGCGACAATAAGCAGGGCGGTGCCTGGATGTCCAACATGGTCAACCAGTCGAAGCTCCTGCACATGCAGCCCGTGATCTACAACGTGGCGAACTTCACCAAGCCGGCGCCCGGCCAGCCGGCGCTCTTGAGCTTCGACGACGTGACCACCATGTTCCATGAGTTCGGCCATGCCCTGCACGGCATGTTCGCCGACCAGGAGTACCCGACCCTCTCGGGCACCAACGTGGCCCGCGACTTCGTGGAGTTCCCCTCGCAGTTCAACGAGAACTGGGCGCTCAATCCCAAGGTCTTCGCCCACTACGCGGTGAACTACAAGACCCATAAGCCAATGCCGAAGGCGCTGGTGGCGAAGATCAAGAAGGCCGCCAAGTTCAACAAGGGCTACGCCAGCCTCGAGGCTTTCGAGGCCGCTTGGCTCGATATGCAATGGCATGAGCTCACGCCGGACAACATCCCGACCGATGTGAAGGCCTTCCAGGAAGCGGCGCTCGCCAAGGATGGAGGCGACCTGCCTGAAGTGCCGTCTCGCTACAGCTCACCTTACTTCGCGCACATCTGGAGCAACGGCTACGCGGCGGGCTACTATGCCTACGCCTGGACCCAGATGCTCGATCACGACGCCTACTCCTGGTTCACGGAGAATGGCGGGCTCACGCGCAAGAACGGCCAGCGGTTCCGCGACATGATCCTGTCGCGCGGCAACACCGAGGACTACGGCACCATGTTCAAGGCCTTCCGCGGCCGGGACCCGAGCATCCAGCCGATGCTGAAGGACCTGGGCTTGAAGGACAAGAACTGAGCGCCGACGACGTTTGCAGAAAGGGAAGGGGCCGGTCCATGCCGGCCCCTTTTTCTTTTGTGGAGCTACCCCGATCGGGTCAATGGAACTGATGGCGCCACTTGGCGGGCTGATCCTCCGGCAGGAGTTCGATGCCCACCACATAACAGGAATCGTTGTCGCAGGCGGAGACGGTACGGGCGATGCCTTTCAGGCTGTGAGCGCCGTTCTGGCCCTGCAGGCTGAGGGAGATGTCCAACACCTCGCCAGGTGTAACCGGGCTATCGGAACGGATGGACATGCTGCGGGGGCCGAGGTCCGCCACCTTGGCATAGATCTTGGCTTCCGCCACGGGCTCGCCATGCGTGTCCAACGGGGCGATGATGGCGAGTTCTTCCGTGTGGAGGCTGGGGAGGTTGCGACGCTGCTTGCGGAGCATGAAATCCTCATCGGTGTGCAATGGTCGTCGGCCATTCCGACGGTGCATAGCATGCCGTTCAGGTGTTTCCCCCACTATCGGGAGCCACCTGAAATGCGTGTCAGGGATTCCCCGGGTAGATATGTAATATAGTCGCGTCGTTCTGTGGCTATACTCGCTGGACTTCATACGGAGTCGTCCATGTTGCACAAGGGAAGCTGCCATTGCGGCAAGGTCCGCTACGAAGTGGACGGGGAATCGCCCGAGGCCACGGAGTGCAACTGCTCCATCTGCCAGCGGCGGGGTTATCTGCTCTGGTTCCTGCCCGGGGAGAAACTCAAGCTCCTCACTCCGGAATCGGAGCTGCGCTACTACACCTTCAACACCCACAGGATCAAACATTACTTCTGCCCGGAATGCGGAGCGGCCCCCTTCGGCATGGGCCAGGACAGGCAGGGTAAGCCCATGGCGGCGGTGAACGTACGCTGCCTGGAGGATGTGGACCTGAAGGCGCTCAAGGTCAGGTTCTTTGACGGGAAGAAACTCTGATGGGCCTGAGTGAGCTCCTGCGCTGGCAGTGGCGGAACTATCCCGGCACCCACGCCGCCCGGACCAACCTGCTGCTGCATATCTTCACGGTACCGTTCTTCTGGGCCGGGACCGTGTTCCTCGTCCTGGGTTTGGTGCAGCTGAGCTGGCTGTCCCCAGTGGCCGGGCTCGCCTGCATCCTGGTGCCGCTCGTGGCTCAGGGCCGGGGCCATAAGCTCGAACCGAATCCGCCGGCCAAATTCACCAGCGCCTGGAATTTCGCGGCGCGGCTGTTCCTGGAGCAGTGGATCACTTTCCCGCGGTTCGTGCTCTCCGGCGGTTGGTGGCGGAATTACAAGTCGATCTGAAGCATGCCGGCCAAGAAGAAGACCAAGAAGAAAGCCGCATCGAGAAGACCGTCGCGCACCCGCTTCCGCCAAGGCGAGGCAGCCTTGCGCAAGCATGCGCTTGCTTATCCCGAGGCCTACGAGGAGTTTCCCTGGGGCGAGCGGGTCATCAAGGTGAACAAGAAGATCTTCGTGTTCCTGCACGGGGACCAGTACACCCTCCGGGTCACTACCAAACTGCCGCAGTCCTACGGGGCGGCGTTGCTCGCCCCTTTTGCCAAGCCCACGGGCTACGGGCTCGGCAAAAGCGGCTGGGTGACGGCGATATTCCGACGGGGAGAGCATCCACCCTTCGATGTCCTGAAGAGCTGGATAGATGAGAGCTACAGAGCAGTAGCGCCTATACGCTTGTTAGCGAAGCCCTAGAATCGCTTTCTAAACCCTTCCTGGCGCTATGCAAAGCCTCGACATGCTTACCGAGGCGCTCGGGCCGGCCGATGTGCCACCAGTATATCGGCGGAGCCTAGCCTTGTCCCAAACATCTGATGGCAGGGTTCTAGGTTCTCGGAGGTGTAGGGATTTTCCTACAAACGCACTATAGGTCAAGGACTATAATTCCGTCGTCGCCCATGGCGATACCGGTCTGGGAGATACCGGGTAGACATGATTCTTAAGATGGCTCCAGGGAGGGCAGTCGTGAAACGGTCCATCGTCTTCGTCCAGCTTCTGTTGATACTTCTGCCCGGCGTGGCGGGGCTTTTCCTGCTGTCCCGCGGTTTCGGGATGCCCATCCCCTACATCGAGTACGGCGCCACCGAGACCTGGAACATGGCTGCGGGCGCCGTGCTGCTCGCAGTGAGCCTCGCCACCGCATTCTTCTGGCTTGCGGGCCGCGTCAGCCGCAAACGCCGTCAGTCGCATGCGCGCCACGCCGACATCACCGCGCCACGCGGCCTGAAGGGCTGACCCGCTCTTAAGCCGGTGCCCGCTCGGACTCGAGTCGCTCACGCCGCTTGAGCGCCGGGAACCAATACATCCACAACGCCACGACCAACAGGGTGCCGATGCCGCCGATGACCGTGGCCGGCACGGTACCGAACCATTGCGCGGTGATGCCCGACTCGAACTCCCCGAGCTGATTCGAGGTATTGATGAAGATGGCGTTCACGGCGCTCACGCGTCCGCGCATCTCATCGGGCGTCTCGAGCTGCACGAGGGCGCCGCGGATTACCATGCTGATCATGTCCAGCGCTCCCATGGCGAGCAGGGCCAGGAGCGATAGCGTGAACGAGGTGGAGATGGCGAACATCAGCGTGGAGAGGCCGAAGCCCGCCACGGAATAGAACATGGTGTAGCCCACACGGCGCTGGAGCGGATAGTGGGCGAGCCACACGGACATGGCGAGCGCGCCCGCCGCCGGTGCGGCGCGCAAGAGACCGAGGCCCCAGGGGCCGGTATGCAGGATGTCCCGGGCGAACACCGGCAAGAGTGCCGTGGCCCCGCCGAGGAGCACCGCGAAGAGGTCCAGCGAGATGGCCCCGAGGATCACGGGTCGTTGGCGGATGAAGCCGATGCCCGCGAAGAGAGTGTGGAAGGTGGCGGGTTCGCGCTTCTGGGGTGGGCGCTCGAGCTTGAGGCGCCACATGAGTGCGGCGGCGATGAGGAATAGTAGGCTCGAGATGCCGTATACGACCCCCGGTCCCGCCACGTAGATGAAGCCACCCAGGGCCGGGCCCACGATCATGGCGGTCATGCTGGCCGAGGAGCCCGCCGCCGTGGCGCGGGCGAGCAGGGCGGGCGGCACCATGCTGGGCAGGAGCGCCTGCATGGTGGGGAACTCGAAGGCGCGGGCTGAGCCACCCAGGAACACCACCAGCAGGATGGCCGGCTCACCGAAGAGGTGGAAGAAGCTGCCTAAGGCCAGCAGGCCGGCGGCGAACCATTCCACCAACTGGCAGACGAGTACGATGCGGCGCCGGTCGAGCCGGTCCGCTAGATGGCCTGCCGGCAGGGCCAGCACCAGGGAGGGTACGAACTGCACCAGCCCGATGAGTCCCAAGTCCAATGCCCGGTGAGTGAGGTCGTAGATCTGCCAGCCCACCGCCACCGAGACCATCTGGAAGGCGAACATGGAACATAGGCGGGAGAACCAGAGCTCCAGGAAACCCGGGTGCTGCAGCAGGGGATAGCTGTTTGCGGAAGCGGTTGTCCTGGCCATGGATCCTTTAGCCTTTGCGGATGCTAGTTTAAGTGAGGCACGCACCGGCAAGCCACCGCATGGCAGGAATGGCGGTTGGCCGGCACCGGTCATATCGGATATCCCTTGAGCGCCGAAGCTTTGCCGAGGAGGCCCCATGCGATGCTTCATTCTTTGTCTGCCACTGCTGCTGGCGGCTTGCGCGGCGACGCCTTACCAGCCCGTGAACGTCAACGGCTACGGTTATATGGACCAGGAGACCGCCACCGATGCCTGCGACGTGTTGTTCGTGGCGAACAGTGCCACTTGCCTGCAGCAGACCCGGGATTTCGCGCTGTTGCGCGCCGCGCAGATAGGAGCGGCGGCGGACTAGCGCTATTTGAGCGTGAAGCAGGATAGGAGCGGCACTATCATGGTGGGTTCGGGCCGCAACGGCGGGCCCTATGCGTCGGTGGCCGATGCCGGTACGACCCAGGGTTCCGGTATGGGGATGGACGGGATGGGCATGTACGGTGGCGGAATAGGCAGCTACGGCGGCGGTTATCGCAGCCTGCCCATGGGTTCGAACGGTGGAGGCATGCCGGCTCACGCGGCGGTACTGTAGGTGCATTTCTCGAAGGATGGCGGTGATGGTGCTGAGGATATCCAGGCGCTACTGGTGCGGCTGCGGACTCGATATTAAGTTGTCTGTCGCCAGCGGCGTCTGAGGAAACCATTCGGGAAGTCCCACACAGGGACTCCACAGAATCGAGTCAGCTGGTCATCGAAACGTCCCTTGCACGACACGCATGCGGCGGGGGCTGCTCAGCCGGCTGCTGGAAGCCCATCGGACTACTAGGGGGCGGTAGGGTGCCGCCTTTAGGAGGCTCGCCACGACATGAGGTTTCAACCTTATGTCAGGTCTGTTAAATTCGTTGCATAAGGAGATGTACGGCAGGGAGCCGGGGGCCTGAAGGCCCGGCGGCCGTACCTCTTTCCACTCCCTACTCCAGAGCCAGGCAGGTCCAGCCATGAAAAAGACCCTCGTCCCCGTGCTCCTGACGTCCATG
>DASUBN010000136.1:0-9022 GCA_035763245.1 Gammaproteobacteria bacterium
GTCGCCGGCGCTGGCCGCCTGGTTGATGGCGAGCGTCTGCAGGTCGTGCTGCACGTCCGCGGGCATGCGCTGGAAGTTGCCGAGCTTGTCGGCCACCGTGAGCTCGGTGCGGGTCATGAGGCGGCAGCGGGCGGCGGCGTCTGCGCTCAGCACCGCGATATCCTGGTGCAAGGCCTGGGTGCTCGGGCCCACCCAGCTGCAGGCGCCGAGGAAGGCGGCGATCAGGGAAGCGGCGAGAGCGAAGCGCATCTTCAAGCTCACTGGCCGATGGAGACGAGCTCGATGTCGAAGATCAGCGGGCCGGCCGGCGGATGGTCCGCCCGGGTCGGGTGCTCGCCGTAGGCCAGATCGGCCGGGATCCACACCCGCACCCGCTCGCCGGGGCTCATGAGCGGGATCATCTGCTGCCAGCCCTTGATGAGCTTGCCGAGCGGGAAAGTGGCGGGGCTGCTCACGCCCTTGTCGTCGGTGGTGCTCTCCAGCTTCTTGAAGGTGGGTGTGGCGTTCAGGTTGTCGGTGGAGTTGATCTCGGAGGCCGGCGCCGGCGGCTGCCAGAGGGTGTAGTTCACCTTCACCTGGTTGCTCAGCGTGGGGTGCGCGCTCCCGTCGCCGGGCTTGAGCACCTTGTAGGCGAGACCGGAAGGCAACACCACCGCGTCCTTCGGCTGCACCAGGTCGGCGTTGGGGTCGCTGCTGCAGGCGGCGAGCAGGGCGGCGAAAGCGAGGGAGACTACGACTCGGCGGTGCATGGCGTACTCCTGGATACGGCGCGGAAAACTCTAGCGCGTCCTTGAGATGGAGTCATCTCCAAGGGACATATGCCACGCCGGAGCCCCGTGGCTCCGGCGCCCGAGCTCATTTCTTCTTCTTGGCGGCGGCCTTACCGGCGGGAGAGGAGGCCTTCACCCGCGCCTTGTGCTTGCGGGTGTTGCCGTAGCTGCTGCGCCAGATCTTGCCTTTGCGCGTCTTGCGATCGCCCTGACCCATGGAACGCTCCTTACAGAATCATGTTGGTGGATGAGCCGGCCTCCCGAGGCCGGCGTGCGGGCATTATAGATAGCGGAGTCGCGCGACGGGAAGTGAGCGGAGAGGTCACGGCATCAGAAACTGCAGGGGCTCGTTCGGGCAGAGCTCGCGGCTCTTGCCGTCCTGGAAGAGCTTCGCGTCCAGTCCGCCCAGGAGCTTGAGTTCGCCGCCGGCGAGGCTGAGCGCGCTGCCCTCGCGCAGCCCGAGCACCGGCATGCCGGGGTTGAACTGCATGAACTCCCGCAGCCGGTCGTCGCGGGTCTCGCCCTGGTGCTCCGGCGGCAGGAGCTCGGTGTAGTGGGGGTTGATCTGGAAGGGAATGAGCCCCAGGGCGTCGCAGCCCTCGGGCCAGACGATGGGCATGTCGTTGGTGGTGCGGATGGTGGGGCAGGCCAGGTTGCTGCCCGCGCTCCACCCTATATAAGGCATGCCCGCGAGCGCCCGGGCCCGGAGCGGCGCCAGCAGCCGGTGCTGCTGCATGAGCGAGAGCAGCCGGAAGGTGTTGCCGCCGGAGACCGCCAGCGCCTCTGCCCTTTCCACCGCGGCCACGGGATCCGCCGCCGTGTGGATGCCGGTGAGGCCGTAGCCCAAGCGGGCGAACACCGTCGCCGTCTTCTCGGTCATCTCGGCGTAGTCATGGCTCACCCCCGCGTAGGGGATGAAGAGCACCTGCTTCACCCCCGTCCCCAGGAACTCGCGGAGGTGGCTCTCGGCGTGTTCCAGGAAGCCGGCGCCGGAGGTGCGGGAACTGCTCAACAGCAGCAGTCGGGTGCGGTGATGCATGGTGGCCGGTTCCTGTGTTTCGTCTTCTTGCTTGTCATGTACACGGAACAAACAAATCCTGACCAGGCCTGACAAATATTGTCAGCCCGGTCATGCCGGCCGTCCTTCGCGGCGCCGGGCGCTCCTATACTGTCCCCGACAGAACAATAAGGGAGAGACCCATGAGACGCGTATGCATGTTCCTGGTCGCGGCCGTCACCGCCTTCTATCTCATCAACGCGGCTGCCGCTCCTCAGAATACAAGCAAGCCGGATGCCAACCCGGTCGCGGCCGCCGCCCCGGCGCATGATGCACAGGGAAGTGCGAATGTCGCGGGAGGCAGGATGCCGGGAGCGACAGTCGACGCCGACCAGGCCACCCGCGCCTGGCTCGACACCCTGTCACCGGTGGCGCGCGCCAAATCCGATGCGTATTTCGAGGGCGGCTATTGGCTCATCCTCTGGGACTTCGTGGTCACCCTGGTGGTCGCCTGGCTCCTGCTCGGCACCGGCCTCTCGACGCGCCTCCGGGATTTCAACGAGAAGCTGGTGCGCTTCAAGTGGCTGCAGACGGCGCTCTACGTCGTCGAATACATGGTCTTCACCACCGTGGTGACCCTGCCTTGGGCGCTCTACGAGGGCTACTTCCGCGAGCACCAGTACGGCATGTCCAACCAGGACATGGGCGCGTTCATGGGCGACCAGATGAAGGGCCTGCTCGTGAACCTCATCCTCGGCACCATCGCCCTCGTGATCATCTATGCCGTGGTGCGCAAGACGCCGCGCAGCTGGTGGATCTGGGGCGCGCTCGTGGGCATCGTGCTCCTGCTGTTCACCGTCGCCATCGGCCCCGTGTACCTCGAGCCCGTGTTCAACAAGTTCTACCCCCTGGCGGACGGACCGCTGAAGCAGCAGATCCTCTCCATGGCCCGGGCCAACGGCATCCCGGCCAAGGAGGTGTTCGAGTTCGACGCCTCCAAGCAGACCAAGCGCATGAGCGCCCACGTGAGCGGCCTATTTGGCACAACTCAAATAAGCCTCAATGACAACCTCATCAACCGCGGCTCGCCGGAGGAAGTGAAGGCGGTGCTGGGCCACGAGATGGGGCACTACGTGCTGCACCACGTGTTCCACGGCATGGTGGAATTCGGCGTGCTCATCGTCATCGGCTTCGCCTTCCTCAAGTGGTCCTTCGGAAAGCTCCATGGCCGCTGGGGCATACGCGACGTGGGTGATCCGGCCGGCCTGCCGCTGCTGGCGGCATTGTTCGCCGCTTATTTCTTCGTGCTCACGCCGGTCACCAACACCCTGATCCGCACCCAGGAGGCGGAGGCGGACGTCTTCGGCCTGAATGCGTCCCGGCAGCCGGACGGTTTCGCCCAGGCGGCCATCCACCTCTCGGAGTACCGCAAGATGGAGCCCGGCACCCTGGAGGAGATCTTCTTCTACGACCACCCGAGCGGCTACCAGCGCATCCACCGGGCCATGGTGTGGAAGGCGGAGCACATCCACGATCCGGACATCGTCGCCTACGATGCGGCACACCCCAGGATCGAGATGCCGCTGGAACCGGCAGCGCAGAAGTGATGGACTCGCGCAAACCGAAACGAGCTGTATTGGTCTACTTTGCAGATGGCAAGGATGGCTCTGAGCTTCGTCTTGATGATGTTGTTCTTCAGCCAGGCCAGACAGACATATGGAGAAAGGATGTGCTGTTTACATCCAAACCCATGTCCAGGGAGGAGCTTGAGAAACTCGAATTCAGCGAGAAGGAATTAGCGAATTTCGGCTTCAATGTCTTTGCCCGATTGCGCGCGTTCTTAAAAGGCGGAGAGCTATGACTTAAACGGGCGCCTTAGGGCGCCCGTTTTCTATTCTCGAAACTGACGTGGAAGCGTAGCGAGCGCAGCCAGAGCGAGGCGTGGGAGGCGAGCAACCGGAGCGTACTTTTGGCGTACGTGAGGATTGCGAGCCGGACCACAACGAAGCTATGGCAAGCGCAGTAGCTTCCGCGTCAGTTTACTGGTGGTAGGCAGGGCTCAGATCGTGGACGGCGGTAACCATGGCGGCTACATGGTCCGGCGGGATGTCCGTGTGGATGCCATGCCCCAGGTTGAACACATGGCCGCTGCCGTGGCCGTACTGGGCGAGGGTCTTCCACACGAGATCGCGGATCGCCTCCGGCGGCGCGTAGAGCGCGGCGGGATCGAGGTTGCCCTGCAGTGCCACCTTTTCACCCACCCGGCGCCGGGCCTCGGCGAGGTCCTGGGTCCAGTCGATGCCGAGGGCATCGCCCCCGCTCTCCGCCATCTCTTCCAGCCATGCGCCGCCACCCTTGGTGAAGAGCACCACCGGCACGCGCCGGCCTTCGCTCTCCCGCGTGAGGCCGCGCACGACGGCGCTCATGTATTGCAGCGAGAACTCCTTGTAGGCGGGCGGGGTCAGCGCGCCGCCCCAGGTGTCGAAGAGCATCAGCGCCTGGGCGCCGGCGGCGATCTGGGCATTGAGATAGAGCGTCACAGCGCGGGTGAGGGTGTCCAGGAGCTTGTGCAGCACCTGGGGCTCCCGGTAGAGCATGGACTTGATCCGGGAGAAGTCCTTGCTTGAACCGCCCTCCACCATGTAGCAGGCGAGCGTCCAGGGGCTGCCGGCGAAGCCGATGAGCGGCACGCGGCCGTCCAAGGACTGGCGGATCATCCGCACCGCGTCCATGACGTAGCGCAGCTCCGTCTCCGGGTCCGGCACCCCGAGTTTCGAGATGGAGGCCATGTCCCGCACCGGCCGCTCGAAGGCCGGGCCTTCCCCCTCCACGAAGTGCAGCCCCAGGCCCATGGCCGCGGGGATGGTGAGGATGTCGGAGAAGAGGATCGCAGCATCCAGCGGGAAGCGGTTCAAGGGCTGGAGCGTCACCTCGCAGGCCAGCTCCGGCGTGCTCATGAGGTTGATGAAGCTCCCGGCCCGGGCGCGGGCCTCGCGATACTCGGGGAGGTAGCGACCCGCCTGGCGCATGATCCACACCGGCGTGCGCGGCGTCTTCTCGCGCAGCAGCGCGCGTAGCAAGAGGTCGTTCTTTAGAACCGGCGCGCTCACTTGAAGATCGAGGCGATGCTCTGTTGGATCGCTTCCGCCGCCGCCTTCGGGTCCGGCGCCTTGCGGATGGGCCGGCCCACCACGATGTAGTCCGCGCCGCTCTGGAAGGCCTGCTCCACGGTCACCGCCCGCTTCTGGTCGTCGTCCGGCCGGTTCTCCACGGGGCGGATCCCGGGCGTCACCACCAGCAGCCGATGGTCGATGAATTCCCGCAGCTTCGCCGCCTCCAGGCCGGAGGAGACCACGCCGTCGCAGCCCGCTTCCAGCGCGCGCCTGGCGCGGGAGAGCACCAGCTTCTCCACGTCGCATTGGAAGCCGAGGTCGTCGAGGTCGCCCCGGTCCAGGCTCGTGAGCGCCGTGACGGCCAGCACCTTGAGCTTGCCCTTGGCCTGGGCCGCCGCTTCCATGATGCCCTGGTTGCCGTGCACCGTGCAGAAGGTGGCGCCGAGGTTCGAGAGCTGTTTCACCGCCGCGGCCACCGTGGCCGGGATGTCGAAAAACTTGAGATCCACGAACACCCGCTTGTCTTGGCTTCCGAGCCACTCTAATAGCTCGAAGTAGCCGCCGGCCATGAAGAGCTCCAGGCCGATCTTGTAGAAGGAGACCGAATCGCCCAATTGCACGACGAACTCCCGGGCGCTCTTCGCGTCCGGCACGTCCAGGGCCACGATCAGCCGCTCGCGGCGGGGGATGGGGTTGGTGGAGGGCATGGGAGGCTCGCGACTATTGCTTGGTGCGTAATTTTATCACGCGAGCTTGCGAGGCCTAATTAGCTTCGGAAAAGAGCCTTTGGTATTCCTTCGTCGCGTACCTATCCGTCATCCCCGCTATGTAGTCCGCCACGATGCGGGCCCGGCCCGATTTGCCTTTCTCCCGCTCTTCGTGCTTCGCCCGTTCCGCGAACTCCGCCGGCATGCGTGAGGGGTCCTCGAAATAAGCCTTGAACAGACTCTGCACCATCTCCCGGGCGTTCTCGGTCATCTGCCGCACCCGGGAATGTTCGTAGAGCCGCTTGTGCAGGAAACGCTGTAACTCGGTGCTCTTCTCGGCCGCCGGCTCGCTGAATCCGATCAAGGGCTTGTTCAACGCCCGCACGGCGTCGGTGTTCGTCGGAGCGACTTCGTCGATGCGCCTCTGGCTCTCGTGGATGAGGTCGGTCACGAGGGTGTTCACCATGCGCCGCACTGTCTCGTGGATGAGTCGGCGCAGGGGGAGATTGGGATAAAGCCGCTGCACTTCCTCGCAACGCTCCCGGAAGAGGGCGGATTCCTTCAGCTCCTCTACGGTCAGCAGGCCTGAGCGCAGGCCGTCGTCCACGTCGTGGTTGTTGTAGGCGATGGTGTCGGCCACGTCCACGAGCTGGGCTTCAAGAGAAGGCTGGGTGCGTTCCAGGAAGCGTTTCCCCATCTCTCCCAGTTCACGGGAGTTCTTGGCGGAGCAATGTTTGAGGATGCCTTCCCGAGTCTCGTAGGTGAGGTTGAGCCCCGGGAACTCGGCGTAGCGCTCTTCCAAGAGGTCCACCACCCGTAGCGACTGGAGGTTGTGCTCGAAGCCCCCATAAGGGCCCATGGCGGCGTTGAGGGCATCCTGGCCCGCATGGCCGAAGGGCGTGTGGCCCAGGTCATGGGCGAGCGCTATCGCCTCCGTGAGGGGTTCGTTGAGTCCCAGGGTGCGGGCCACGCTGCGGGCGATCTGAGCCACTTCTATGGAGTGGGTCAGGCGGGTGCGGTAGAGATCCCCCTCGTCGTAGACGAACACCTGGGTCTTGTACATGAGCCGCCTGAAGGCGGTGGAATGGATGATGCGGTCCCGGTCCCGATCGAATTCGGTGCGGAAACGAGGTGGGGGTTCTTGATGGACGCGGCCGCGAGAAGTCTCAGGGCGAGCCGCGTAAGGAGCGAGAGAACGGGAATTCATATCCATCCTAACCGTTTAAAAGGACTGGATAACAGGGCGCATGCGCCCTGTCGCGGCGAGCGGGCAAACAGGGATGTTTGCGCTGGACCGTGAGCGGAGCAGGATTGCGAAGCGAGAGGGGCGGCGTACGGAGCGAGAGCAGAGACGCCGCGCATGAGGTTTCAGACGGGTTCGTTTTCTAGGGTCGCTTGTAAGGCCTTCTCATCGAACTGATCCGTGAGCACCGCCTGGCCGATGCTCTTGGGCAGCACCAGGCGCAGCTTGCCGTCCCGCACCTTCTTGTCCCGGCCCATGAGCTTGCGCAGCTCCTCGGGGGCGACGTTCTCCGGCGGCGCGATGGGCAAGCCGGCGCGTTCCAGGAGCCGGCAGAGGCGGCGGTATTCGGTGGGTTTGAGGTTCCCCTGGCGCACCGAGAGGGCGGCGGCCATGACGAGGCCCACTGCCACCGCCTCGCCGTGCAGCCACTCGCCGTGGCCGAGCGCGGTCTCGATGGCGTGGCCGAAGGTGTGGCCCAGGTTCAAGAGCGCGCGCTCGCCCTGCTCGCGCTCATCCGAGGCCACCACGGCGGCCTTGATCTCGCAGGAGCGCACCACGGCCCGGTCCAGGGCTTCCTCGTCCCGGGCCATCAGCAGCTGGATGTTGGCCTCCAGCCACTCGAAGAAACGGATGTCCTTGATGAGGCCGTACTTGATCACCTCCGCGAGGCCGGCGCCCAGCTGGCGTGCGTCCAGCGTCTTGAGCGTGGCGGTGTCGGCCACCACCACCAGCGGCTGGTGGAAGGCGCCCACCATGTTCTTGCCATAGCGGTGGTTGATGGCGGTCTTGCCGCCCACGGAGGAATCCACCTGGGCGAGCAGGGTGGTGGGCACCTGCACGTAGGGGATGCCGCGCTGGTAGCAGGCGGCGGCGAAGCCGGTGAGGTCCCCCACCACGCCGCCGCCGAGGGCGAGGAGCGCGGTGTCGCGGCCGTAGCCGCTCTTGAGCAGCGCCGTGAAGATGAGGTCGAGGGTCTCCCAGTCCTTGTTCTCCTCGCCGTGGGGCAGGGTCACGCTCTCCACCGTGAGGGGCTTCAGGCCCGCCTTGAGCTTCTCCAAGTACAGCGGCCCCACCCGGTCATCGGTCACGATGCAGAGCCGCTCCTTCTGCAGGCGCTCCCGGATGAGCATGCCCTGGGAGAGCAGGCCGGCACCGATGTGGATCGGGTAGCTCCGTTTTGCGAGCTGTACCAACAAGGTCTTCATGAGGTGTTCGCTTGGATCTTTTGGATCAGTCTTTAAGGCTCCCCAGAGCCTCGACGATGTGTTCGGCGATCTTCTTCACTTGGCCGCTGTCGGTATCCACCGTGAGCCGGGCCAGACCCTCATAGAGCGGTGCCCGCACCGCGAAGAGTTCGGTGAGGCGCGCCTTGGGGTCGGTGGATTGTAGCAGGGGGCGGTTACGGTTCTTGCCGGTGCGGGCCGCCTGGGCCGCCACCGTGGCCTTGAGGTAGATGACGAAGCCCCGGGAGAGGGCCTCGCGGTTGGCCGGGTCCAGCACCGCGCCGCCGCCGGTGGCGAGCACCAGCCCTTGGCGCTGGGTGAGTTCCTGGAGGAGTTCCCGTTCCCGCCGGCGGAAGCCCGCCTCGCCTTCCTTCTCGAAGATCAGGGGGATGTCGGCCCCGGTGCGCCGCTCCAGCTCCTGGTCCGCGTCCAGGAAGTCGAGCTTGAGGAGCCTGGCCAGCTCCCGGCCGATGGCAGTCTTGCCGGCCCCCATGGGGCCGATGAGGAAGAGCTTGTCTTGTGACACCTGTTGGTCGTGGACTTGTACCTGCAAACCAGCGCTTACGGGATGATCGTGACCACTGGGCTGTCAGTCTGGGCACTTCCAGGCGACGGAGTGATCACCTGGAGTTGCAGGGTGCCTTGCGGATTCACGGGCGGGGTGACGGGCGGCGAGAGCACAATCGAGACCGTGAACGTTTGCACGTTGGGGCCACAACCACTGTCGGGATAAGTGTAAGGCAGGTTGGTAGGAAGACTGACAGTCACGCCAGCGATGCCTGACTGTATCAAATTGACCGACGTTGTGCTGGCCAGAGCCTGACCATTCGTGTCACTTACGGCAAACGTCAGTGTGGCAGACGTCGCGCCCACTGATATGGTGTGATTGGTTGCATCATAGGTTCCGGTAGCACCGCCGCCGGCGACACCGATGACTGCGCCGCTGGTGGAGAGTTCCACGCAGATCTG
>DASUBN010000137.1:0-6991 GCA_035763245.1 Gammaproteobacteria bacterium
CGGGTAACGCCGGGGCGAGCTTCAGCGGAACGGTCTCGGGCAGTGGCAGCTCCTCCTTCACTGTGAACACCGGCAGCGGGGCCATCACCCTGGGCGGCGTAAGCCTGAGCGGTGCTTCCACGGATCTCGTGCTGAAGAGCAGCAACAGTGTGACGCTGGATTCCAGCATCACCTCCGGCACAATCGACCTGACGGGCGTCACCAACAAGCTCGCGATCAATGGCACCCTGACCCTGACCACCGACAATACCAATCTCGACTTGAGCCATATCGCGGGTGGCATCGACGATACTTCGAATGGCGGCCATGGTCTCACCATCGCCACGGGTACGGGCACTGTCACCTTCGGCTCCACGAACGTGGGCAGTGCGCGGGCCCTGCGCTCTCTGACCATCGACGCCGCCAGCATGTCGCTGAACGGGGTGAGCACCACGGCGGGCCAGGCCTATAATGGCAACGCTCAAGTCAACTCGACGCTATCCAACAGCAGCTCTGGCGACGTCGTCTTCAAGAGCGGCAAGCTTACGCTCGCCAAGACCGCGACCGTGGACGATACCGGCGGTAGCATCGCCATCAGCGATGCCGTCGACGGCAACCATGTGCTGACGCTGAACGCCAAGGGCAGCGTGACCCTGTCCGGCACCGTGGGTGGGACCACGGCCCTGAGTGCTCTCAACGTTACCGCCGGTAGCATTATCACTAATGCCATCACCACCATCGGCAGCCAGACCTATGCCGGTACGGTGTCGGCAAAGGGTGACATGATCAGCAACCAGGGCGGCATCACCTTCAAGGGTGACCTCAAGGTGCTCGCGCCGATCACCCTGGAGGCCGATACGATGGGCTTTGGCGGGGCCGGCACGGTGAGCGGCAGCCAGACGCTCGCCATCGTGCCGCGTACCGCGGACTATACGGTGAACTTCGGCAGTGGCGGCACCAGCGCGACGCAGCTGATGCTGGAAGCGGATGCCTTCAACGGCTACACCGGCGAACTCCTGATCGGCGGCCTGCCGGACGCCAACACCGGCGTGGTGAAGCTGCCGACCGCGGCCAACATCACGGTAGATGGAAGCACCAGCCTGGGCAGCGGCGGCGAGCTCGTGCTCGCCTCCAACAACAGCCTCACCCTGGTGAGCGGCACCATCGCCGCAGACACCGTGGTGCTGGCGACCCACGGCACCCTGATCAGCAAGGCTTCCGGCAACACGCCGCCCACTCAGGTGGAGGGCCTGCAGATCGCCACCATCGCCGACCAGATCGGCGCGACCGGCCAGGAAATCAACGTCAGCGGCCTGCCGGGCCAGGGGGCGCCGGAACTGTTCATCGGTTCCTCGAACAGCTCGGTGTTCTTCAACGAGTCCCCGGGCACGCTCGAGAACAAGAGCCCGGGTAGCCCGCTGGTGGCGGCCTTCGCCCAGGGCGTGGACGTGAACCTGAACGGGAACATCCAGGTCACGAACTCGGGCCAGCAGTCCGCGGCGAACCAGCAGACCGGCGGCCTCCTGACCAGCGGCTTCATCGACGTGTCGGTGTTCCAGCAGATCTCACTCTACGACGTGAGCGGCAGCAGCATCGCGCTGCCCGGCGACCAATGCGAGGAGGAGCAGGCGGGCGGCCCGAACCAGGTCTGCGGCCAGCAGTGATCGCGGAAACGTGAAGGACATCAAGGTATTAGCCGGTCCGGCCCGATAAGCTCGAGGGCGGCTTACTTGGAGAGCCTGTTGCCGCCATGACCATGCGTACCGCCATCCGGGTCTTCGCCGCTGGTCTGCGACGGGCTTGGCCCCTGCGCCTCGACATCGGCGGCAACTGGCAGACCTTCGTGAGCGAGGAGCAGTATTCGAGCTTCCTCGCCGAACGCATCGAGATGACCGCGAACCGCATCGAGGACCTGGCGGCCCTCGATGGCCACGGGGTGCAGCGCGAGCTGCGCCATACCCGTCGCTCCCACCAGAATGCCGTGGACATCCTGGTACGCTCCATGGAGACCCGCACCCGACTGCGCTATCTCTGGGGCCTACTGGACGTGAGCAAGGTCCCGGACGAGCACGACTGGCAGTCCATCCTGTTCGCCGCCGGCAGTGCCGACAATATCTCGGACTCGGCGCTCCGTCTCACGCTCACCCATTACGTGCATTATCTGGAAGCCCGTCGCGAGATCCTGGAGAGCATGGGTCGGGAGTGGCGCTCCGCCGCCATGCGCGGCAGTGGCAAGCCCGTGGTGCCCAACGCCATGCGCCAGGACATGGCGCCGGTCTCCCGTTTCACCACGCGCCGCAACCAGCTCTACGCGCGGCTGCCGCGCCGCCGTGCCGTGAACCTGGACATGAACGCGCGCCGCGAGGTGGTGGTGTATCTCGCCCGTAACCGCGTGGTATTGAAGCTGGAGGGCGGGCGTGTCGTGCTGCAGCAGCAGGACGGTACTGCCCATCTCCTGCGGGTCGGACGCAACATGGTGGGTCGCTCGGCCCAGTGCGAGGTGTGCATGGACGCCGGCCATAGCGACATCTCCCGCCAGCACCTGCTCATCGAGGTGACGGAGGGCCACCAGCTCCGGCTCACGGATCTGTCGTCCCGCGGCACCTATATGCCGCCGGAGATGCTGGATCGCCTGGATAGCAGCACTACTTCCCAACGCGTCCACTGAACCCATGGGTCAGCTTAAAAAAGCCCCGCATCGCGGGGCTTTTTGTCTCCGGGGTTCGATGCCTGGTCAGTCGGCGAGAGCTTGCATCACCCTGGCATGCTCGGCCTCCAGGCCTTTGGGTAGCCGCGCTCCGTAGCTCTTGAAATACTCGCCCAGTTCCTGCATCTCCTTGCGCCACTTGGCCGGCTCGATGTTGAGCAGGGTGTGCAGCACGGCGGGGTCGATGTCCAGCGCATGGGTGTCGAGAGCCTTGTCCGCCGGCACGTAGCCGATGGGGGTCTCCACGGCCTCGGCCTTGCCCTCGCAGCGGTCCAGGATCCAGTGCAGCACCCGCAGGTTCTCGCCGAAGCCGGGCCACATGTACTTGCCGTCGTGTCCCTGCCGGAACCAGTTCACGTGGAAGATCTTCGGCAGCTTGTCGGACTTCTTGCCGAAGGACAGCCAGTGGGACCAGTAGTCGGCGAAGTTGTAGCCGCAGAAGGGCTTCATGGCCATGGGGTCGCGGCGTACCACGCCCACCTGGCCGGCGGCGGCAGCGGTGGTCTCGGAGGCGACGCTCGCGCCCACCATCACGCCGTGGTTCCAGTCCCGGGCCTCGTACACCAGCGGCGCCACGTCGGCGCGGCGCCCGCCGAAGATAATCGCTGAGATGGGCACGCCCTGGGGGTCCTCGGAGTGGGGCGAGTAGCTCGGGTTCTGCTTCGCGGAGACCGTGAAACGGGAGTTGGGATGAGCTGCGGGGCCGTTCTTGCCGTCGTAGGGGCGGCCTTGCCAGTCCTTGGCCGGAGTGCCCTCTTTCAACCCCTCCCACCAGGGGTGGTTGTCCGCCGTCACCGCCACGTTGGTGAAGATGGTGTCGCGGCGGATCATCTCGTAGGCGTTATGGTTGGTCTTGGAGTTGGTGCCGGGCACCACGCCGAAGTAGCCCGCCTCGGGGTTGATGGCCCAGAGGCGACCATCTTTGCCCACGGTCATCCAGCAGATGTCGTCACCCACGGTCCACACCTTCCAGCCCTGATGCGAGGCGGGCGGGATGAGCATGGCGAGATTGGTCTTGCCGCAGGAGGAAGGGAAGGCGGCTGCCACGTAACGGGTCTCGCCCTCCGGGTTCTGGATGCCGACGATGAGCATGTGCTCGGCCAGCCAGCCTTCGCTCCTGGCCTGCCAGCTGGCGATGCGCAGCGCGTGGCACTTCTTGCCGAGCAGGGCGTTGCCGCCGTAGCCCGAGCCGAAGCTCTTGATGCTGAGCTCCTCGGGGAAATGCATTATGAAGCGGCGCTCGGGGTCCAAGGTGCCGGTGGAGTGCAGACCCTTCACGAACTTGCCCTCGCGCTCGATGCGCTTCAGGGCCGGCGTGCCCATGCGGGTCATGATGCGCATGTTAGCCACCACATAAGGGCTGTCGGTGATCTCCACACCGCAACGGGCGAGGGGGGACTCCACGGGGCCCATGCAGTAAGGGATCACGTAAAGTGTGCGGCCCTTCATGCTGCCTTTGAACAGGGCATCCATCTTGGCGTGGGCTTCGGCCGGGGCCATCCAGTGGTTATTGGGGCCGGCATCGGCTTCATTTTGGGTGCAAACGAACGTCAGGTGTTCCACCCGGGCCACGTCCGAGGGGCTCGAGCGGTGCAGATAGCAGTTGGGGTGGGACTTCTGTTCCAGTTCCAGGAGCGTGCCGCTCTTCAGCATCTCGGCAACGAGGGTCTTGTATTCGGCGTCGGAGCCGTCGCACCAATGGACGCGTTCGGCTTCGGTATGCCGTGCCATGTCCTTGACCCAATCGGCTAGGGCTTTGTTGCTGGTCATTTGGAGTCCGTGCTGTAAGTCGTTAGGGGTACGGGACGGGAGGTCCGATGGAAGAGCCCCGCCCGGGCGGGAACGCCTATTATATAACTTGCGCTGTCCGCTGTGCCCTGCGCCCTGGCTCCGGTCCGAGGGGTGCTAGAATGCGCCGCACGTCCAGTCAATGAGGCAGGTCCATGGGAGAGCACACGATCCGGGAGATCCTGAAGCGCCGCAGCCCGGAGACCCAGCGCGCTATGCAGCGCCGCCGTGACCTGGCTGGCGGCGGTTCGGTGCGCAAGTCCTGGCTCCCTATGGCGGTCCTCGTGCTCGTGATCCTCGGTGTCCTGAGTGCCATCGGGTATTACACCTACGTCGCGCATGGGGCGACCCTGCGCTTCGCCGCCGATAAGGCTGCCCGCCAAGGGGCACCAACCATCAGTCTCGCCAGCACCACCGAGTTCCTGCCTAATACCTTATTGGCCGCGCTCAACCCCGACTTCTACAACTCCAGCACCCTGACCGGCGCCGGTCTGACCCGTCGCCTGCTGCGCCTCTACTATCCCAGTGCCTCCGGCCTCGAGATCCGCGTCATGGCCGTGGCTGTCGAGGCCCAGAACGCCAAGACGGACATCATGGAAGCGTTCATCAACGACGTGCCAATGGGAGGCGATGCCGCTCATCCGGTGAAAGGCTTCGCCGCCGCCTCTGCTTACTACTTCGGCAAACCCTTCGCTCAGCTCTCACCCCAGGACATCGCGCTGCTGGTGGCGCTCGTGACCGACCCCGTGAGTCTCGACCCGCGCAAGTCCCCGGACAAGGCGCTGGCGGCGCGTAACGCGGTGCTGCAGGCGGATCTGCAGCAGAATGTGCTCTCCCAGGCCCAGGTGGACGGACTCAGCAAGCTGCCGCTGGACGTCGTTCCCCAGCCCGCGCACTGACGCCGGGCGGCGTCGCGCTTCCCGCGGCCGTTCCATGCATGACCTGGAAGACCTGCTCGGTGCCGAAGGGCCGCTTGCAGAGCACATCCCCGGTTTCGCGCCCCGCCGCCAGCAGCAGACCCTGGCGGTCGCCGTAGCCCAGGCCCTGGAGGGTTATTCGACGCTGCTGGCGGAGGCCGGTACCGGCACCGGCAAGACCTTCGCCTACCTCCTTCCGGCCCTGCTCTCGGGGCGGCGCGTGCTCATCTCCACCGGCACCAAGACCCTGCAGGACCAGCTGTTCCACCGGGATCTTCCGGCGGTGCGCAAGGCCCTGGGGGCGCCAGTCCGCACCGCGCTGCTCAAGGGGCGTTCCAACTATCTCTGCCGTCACCGCCTCCTCCATACCGTCGAGCAGGGCCTCTTCGACAGCCAGGAACGCGTCAAGGAACTGGAATCGATCCGCGCCTGGGCCGAGGTCACCCGGAACGGCGACATCGGCGAGCTCGATGTGGTGGCGGAGAACTCGAGCCTATGGCCCCAGGTCACGTCCACCCAGGACAACTGCTTGGGGCAAGAATGCCCCGAATACAACCGCTGTTTCGTGCTGGAGGCGCGTCGCGCTGCCCAGGAAGCGGACGTGGTGGTCGTGAATCACCATCTGCTGCTGGCGGACATGGTGCTGAAGGAGGATGGCTTCGGCGAACTCCTCCCCGGCGTGGATGCGGTGATCGTTGACGAGGCGCACCAGCTTCCCGAGGTGGCCACCCAGTATTTCGGTCTCTCCGTCTCCACGCGCCAGCTCACGGACTGGGTACAGGACCTGCGCGGTGAATACCGGCAGACCGCCGCGGACATGCCGGAGCTGGAGCCCGCTCTGGCGAAGTTCGAGCGGACCGTGGGTACCGTGCGCACCGGAGTCGGCGAGCAGCCGGGTCGTATCGAGTGGGATGCGGTGCCGGACCGCGCCGCCTTGCATGAGAAGCTCAAGGCCGTGGAAACATACATGGCGGATTTGAAGCCGACCCTGGACATGCTCGCGGCTCGCTCCCGCGGGCTCGAAAACTGCCGGGAGCGGGCGGAGACCATGCTTGCCCGTCTCCAGGTCTTCCTGGGAGACGACACGCGCCGCCAGGTGCGCTGGCTCGAGCATCGCGGCCGGCACACCGTGTTCAACGTGACCCCCCTGGACGCCGCGGAGCGTTTCGCGGCACGCATGCAAGAACACCCCTCTGCCTGGGTATTCCTCTCGGCCACGCTCTCCGTGGGGGGCAACTTCGAGCATTTCCGGGAGCGCCTGGGTGTCGCCGAGGCCGAGGAGCTGCTGCTCGGCAGCCCCTTCGATTTCGAAAACCATGCGCTCCTGTATCTCCCGGAACGGATGCCCCCGCCCGACAACCCCGGCTACACACGCGCGGTGGTGGAGGCGGCCCGGCCCGTGATCGAAGCCAGTGACGGCAGGGCATTCATGCTGTTCACCAGCCACCGGGCCTTGAGCGAAGCGGCCGCGCTCCTGCGGGACCAGTTGCATTACCCCCTCTTGGTGCAGGGCGCTATGCCGCGGCGGCGCCTGTTGGAGGCCTTCCGGGAGAAGGGCAACGCCGTGCTGCTCGGCACCGCCAGTTTCTGGGAGGGAGTT
>DASUBN010000138.1:0-4332 GCA_035763245.1 Gammaproteobacteria bacterium
CTTGTCGGTGAGCTTCTGCACCTCGTCCTGGGCGCGGCGCTCGTCGTCTTCGGTGACCTTGCGGTCCTTGAGCAGGGTCTTCAGTTCGGCGTTGGCATCGCGGCGCACGCCGCGCACCGCCACCCGGGCGGCCTCGGCCTCCTGGCGCGCCACCTTAATGATCTCCTTGCGGCGCTCCTCGGTGAGCGCGGGCATGGGCACCCGGATGATGTTGCCTGCGGTGGCCGGCATGAGGCCGAGATCGGAGGTCATGATGGCCTTCTCGATCACCTGGATCATGGGCTTCTCCCAGGGGGTGATGGTGAGCGTGCGGCTGTCCCCCAGCGCCACGTTCGCCACCTGGTTGAGCGGTACCTGGGAACCGTAGTATTCCACCCGCAGGTGATCCAGCATCGCGGTGTTGGCGCGACCCGTACGCAACTTCGAGAGCGCGTCCTTGAGCGTCTCAGCGCTCTTGGTCATGCGCGCGGTGGCGGATTTCTTGACGTTATCGATCATTTGCTTTCTCCATTGTCCACCAGCGTGCCGACGCTTCCGTCGCCCTGCACGATGCGCATCAGGTCGCCGTCACGGGAGAGGTCGAACACCCTGAGGGGGATATTGTTGTCGCGGCACAGCACCATGGCCGTGGCGTCCATCACCATGAGCTTGTCGTTGAGCACCTGGTCGAAGGTGAGGTGCGCGTAGCGCTTCGCCTTCGGGTCCTTCTTGGGGTCGGCGGAATACACGCCGTCCACCTTCGTGGCCTTGATGAGGAGTTCGGCGCCGATCTCGATCGCACGCAGGCTGGCCGCGGTGTCGGTTGTGAAGAACGGGTTGCCGGTGCCGGCGGCGAAGACGCATACCCGGCCCTTCTCCAGGTGACGCACGGCGCGGCGGCGGATGTAGTCCTCGCATACGTCGTTAACGCTCATGCCCGACATGACGCGCACGTACACGCCCATGCGCTCCAGCGCGTCCTGCAGGGCGAGCGCGTTCATGATGGTGGCCAGCATGCCCATGTGGTCGGCGGTGACCCGGTCCATGCCGGCGCTGGCGAGACCGGCGCCGCGGAAGATGTTGCCGCCGCCGATGACGAGGCCCACCTGCACGCCCGCGTCGCGCACGTCGCGGATCTCGCCGGCGAAGCGCTTGATGACGACGGGATCGATGCCGTAGTCCCCGGAACCCATCAGGGCTTCGCCCGAGAGCTTCAGCAGGATGCGTTTGTAGGCGGGTGCGTGGCTGGCCATGCGTCTTGGATCCGGTTCCGCTGGGGTCCAGTTACGCGGAGCCCCGCAAAGCGGGGCCCCGGTGTTCCGTCGGATTGTACCGTAAACTGCCCCACCCTGGGGCCGCGCTCAGCTACGGCGGGCCTGGGCCATGACCTCGGCGGCAAAATCTTCCTGCTTCTTCTCGATGCCCTCGCCCACCTCGAAGCGCACGAAGCGCAACACCTCGGCGCCGGACTTGGCGAGCAGCTTCTCCACGCTCGTATCCGGGTCCTTCACGAAGGGCTGGCCGAGCAGCGTGACCTCCGCCAGGAACTTCTTGAGGCGGCCTTCCACCATCTTCTCGATGATGGCGGCGGGCTTGCCGCTGTCGGCGGACTGGGCGCGGATGATCTCGCGCTCCTTCTCCAGGGTCTCGGCAGGCACCTGCTCTGGCTTCACGCACAACGGGCGGCTGGCGGCCACATGCATGGCGATGTCTTTGGCGAGTGCGGCATCGCCACCCTTCAGTTCCACGATGACGCCGATGCGGCTGCCGTGGGCATAAGCGCCGAGTACGCCGCCTTTGGTCTGGTAGCGCTCGGTGCGGCGCACGGTCATGTTCTCGCCGATCTTGGCCACGAGATTGCGGCGCGCGGTATCGACGCTCTCACCGCTTACGAGCTTGGCGTCGTTGAGCGCCTCGGGGCTCGCGGGCGCGGCGGCGAGCACGGCCTTGGCCACAGCGACGGCGAAACCGGTGAACTCATCACCGTTGGCGACGAAATCGGTCTCGCAGTTCACTTCGACCATGGCGACGGCGTCGGGAGACTGCTCGATGGCGATGCGGCCCTCGGCAGCCACGCGGCCGGCCTTCTTATCGGCCTTGGCGAGGCCGGCCTTGCGCATGTTCTCCACCGCGAGATCGAGATCGCCGTTGGACTCGGTCAACGCCTTCTTGCACTCCATCATGCCGGCGCCGGTGCGCTCACGCAGTTCCTTGACCATGTTCGCAGAGATCGTCATGTCTTTTACCTGGATGCCGAAAGGGTTATTTGAGGTAAGGCGCGGCGGCCCGCGGTCACTCGCCGGCGCCAGCGTCGGACTTGCGGCCGCCGGCCTTCTTGCGGGCTGGAGCTTTCTTGCGGTTGACGGTGGTCCGCTTGCGCCCGTGACCACCCTCTTCCGGCCGCTCGCCGGCTGCAGGTTCGGCGGCATGCGCCTCGCCCTCGGCCTTCTTCGGGGCCGGAGCGGCGCCCTTCTTGCGGCCGCGGCGCGCCTTCGGGCGGCCGTTCTCGTCGAGCTCCACGAACTCATCCTCGTCGCCGCCGATCTGCGGCATGGCTTCGCGGCCGGCGAGTACGGCGTCCGCCATGCCCTGGGCATAGAGCTGCACGGCGCGGATAGCGTCGTCGTTGCCCGGGATCACGTAGTCGATGCCGTCTGGGTTATTGTTGGTGTCCACCACGCCCACGATCGGGATACCGAGCTTGCGGGCTTCACTGATGGCGATCTTCTCGTGGCCCACGTCGATGACGAACAGCGCGTCGGGCAGGCCGTTCATCTCCTTGATGCCGCCGAGGCTCTTCTCGAGCTTCTCCATCTCGCGGCGCAGGCGGATGACCTCTTTCTTGCCGAGGCGGTCGAAGGTGCCGTCGGTGGACTGGGTCTCCAGCTCCTTCATGCGGCGGATGGACTGGCGCACCGTCTTGTAGTTGGTAAGGGTGCCGCCGAGCCAGCGCTGGTTTACGCAGGGCATACTGCAGCGGCGCGCTTCCTCGCCGATGGTCTCGCGCGCGGCGCGCTTGGTGCCGACGAAGAGGATGGTGCCGCCGTCCGACACGAGGCGCTTCACGAACTCTGCCGCCTCGATGTAGAGGGGCAGTGTCTTCTCGAGGTTGACGATATGGATGCGACTGCGCTCACCGAAGATGAACGGCGCCATCTTCGGGTTCCAGAAACGGGTTTGATGGCCGAAATGCACGCCAGCTTCGAGCATCTGGCGCATGGACATGGAAGTGGACATGATCGTTGACTCCAGAAAATTCGGAACGCCCTGCAGGCAGGGTGAGTTCCCGGGGTTGGGCCTCCATACGCCCCGCGTCGTGACCCGGGCCGGCTCTCGGCCGAAACGGGCACCCCACGAACGGTTAGCGGCGTATGTGTGGGTTTAAAACACCGGCGGCGACCTCATATAGAGTCCGGAGCCGGCAGGATTTGCCAAAAAAGGCCGCGCTTTATACCATAAGAAACCCTTAAAACGCAATGCGGGCAAGGGCTTACGCCCTCTCGACCCCGCCGAATCCAGCCCAGGACCCATGGCCATCACCATCAAAAACCCCGCCGAACAGGACAAGATGCGCACCGCTGGCCGCCTGGCAGGCGAGGTCCTGGACATGATCGGCCCACACGTCAAACCAGGGATCAGCACCGACGAGCTTGACCGGATCTGTCACGACTACATCGTCAACACCCAGAAGACGATACCGGCGAACGTGGGCTACAACGGCTTCCCCAAGACCCTCTGCACGTCCGTGAACCACGTGGTCTGTCACGGCATCCCCAACGACAAGAGACTCAAGGATGGGGACATCATCAACATAGACGTGACCGTCATCAAAGACGGCTTCCACGGCGACACCAGCAAGATGTTCTTCGTGGGAGAGCCTTCGGTGCTCGCACGCCGGCTGGTGCAGGTGACCCACGAGGCCATGATGCTCGGCATCGAGACCGTGAAGCCCGGCACCCGCCTGGGGGATATCGGCTTCGCCATCCAGCAATACGCGGAGAGCCACGGCTTTTCGGTGGTGCGCGAGTATTGCGGCCACGGCATCGGGCGGGTGTACCACGAGGACCCACAGGTGCTGCATTACGGTAGCCCCGGGGTGGGCCTGGAGCTCAAACCCGGCATGACCTTTACCATCGAACCCATGATCAATGCCGGCAAGCGCCACGTTAAGATGCTGCCGGACGGTTGGACCGTGGTGACCAAAGACCATTCCCTCTCCGCCCAGTGGGAGCACACCATCCTGGTGACCGACAAGGGCCACGAGATTCTCACCACCCGTGCAAACGGCGAAGTGTGACGCGTGGGCGCGAATCCATCCTCAGCGACCCCCGACCCTTCCGCCCTGTTCGATAA
>DASUBN010000139.1:0-3434 GCA_035763245.1 Gammaproteobacteria bacterium
GCTCCCACGGCCGCTTCGTCACCCTCGAAGACCATGCCGTGGCCGGCGGTGCCGGCAGCGCCGTGAACGAGGCCCTCGAAGCCCATGGCATCGTCATGCCCGTGCTCAACCTGGGGCTGCCGGACGTCTTCCTGGAGCACGGCTCCCGGGAGGAATGCCTCAAGATGGCGGGCCTCGATGCGGAAGGCATCCGCAAATCCATCGGCACCTGGCTCGCCGGGGCCGAATCCAAGCCCCGCAAGAAAGCCGGGGCCAAATGACCTGATGGACTTCGCCCCTCTGCCGGCAGTATCCTAGTAATTCGCTCAGGTTTAGACTTGAACCCCCCGGAAACTGCTTCTATATAGGTCCAGAGCCCACTCCCGACCGCGTGCCAAGGAACAAGAATGAACGTCCCCCCGCAGCCAGCCACCAAAGGTAAGGTCACTCCCATCGAGGACGTCCAGTCCAGCGCCGACACGCGCCACATCCCCATCAACAAGGTGGGCATCAAGGACATCCGCCACCCCATCCGCATCAAGGACCGGTCCGGCGGCGAACAGCACACCATCGCCAACTTCAGCATGTACGTGGACCTGCCCCACAACTTCAAGGGCACCCACATGTCGCGCTTCGTGGAGATCCTCAACAACTACGAGCGCGAGATCACCGTGGACAGCTTCAAGGAGATGCTCACGGACATGACCGAGCGCCTGGGCGCCGCCTCCGGCCACATCCAGATGCGCTTCCCCTACTTCATCAACAAGCAGGCGCCGGTGTCCGGGGTGCAGAGCCTCATGGACTACGACGTCACCTTCACCGGCGAGCGCCGGAACGGCGAGAACTGCCTCAAGATCAAGATCGTGGTGCCGGTCACGAGCCTCTGCCCCTGCTCCAAGATGATCTCCGACTACGGCGCCCACAACCAGCGCTCCCACGTCACCGTGGAGTGCAAGGCCAAGGGCTTCATCTGGATCGAGGAGATCATCGAGGTCGTGGAGAAAGAGGCCTCCTGCGAGCTCTACGGGCTCCTGAAGCGCCCGGACGAGAAATACGTCACCGAGCGGGCCTACGACAACCCGAAGTTCGTGGAAGACATGGTCAGGGACATCGCCGTGAAGTTCAACGCGGATGAACGCATCCGGGCGTATACCGTGGAGTCGGAGAACTTCGAGTCCATCCACAACCACAGCGCGTATGCGATGGTCGTGAAAGACAAGGACTCCTGATCCCCTTCTTTTCTGTCATACCGGCGTAGGCCGGGCGAGCCGCATGCGGCGAGCGACCGCGCAGGACGCGCGGGCTGGCCTGCGGTCGGAGCAGGTATAGCGTAGACCGGGAGCTGGCCAAAATGGCCAGCCAGTATCTTCCTCTACATCTCACAACGACTTCCCTGTCCTTTTCCGGCCCCTCCCAGGGGCCGGGTTACTTTTGTTTCGGCAAAAGTGCCCAAAACCATTCCCCCGGAGCGCGGGGCACACCAGGGATCCGTCCCTGGTGTGCCGCCCAGCCCGGCCTTCCCTGGCCGGTCGTTCGCAGCTATCGCTGCTCACCCCTGCGCTTCTCGCTCCCTACGGGGCCGCGCTCACGGCACATCCTGTGCCTTCGCGCGGACTCGTCATCCTGACTTCGTCCCTGCGGGCCGACCTTGCTCCCACGCGCTACGCGTTCCTGCTCCGCTTGTGACCCAGGGCGTACTTCTCCCTGTACGCCCGCTCGGAGCAGTGCTCCAAGCCCAGTGCTCGCGCCGCTCCCGGCACTCCTCCCGGAGTGCCCCTGCCTCCCGCGGCACTTGTACCTCCCTGTACATCGCCGCGCTACGGGATAAGACCATGGATGAGAAAGAGGCATGCGGATAATTGGCAAAATCGCAACGGTTTAACATTTGGCCGGGCCTCCAGCAACCTGGGAGCTATCGGAGCTAAGCCCTTAATTACTCCGCAACTTCCTGCCTCTCACCTCCGGGTCTCCGCTCGCCGCCTCCAGACTGTTGCAAAAACACTCTTGTAACAGTCGAATTTTCTGCTATACACAGTAGCGCGCGACCACCCGTTCAATGAAGACGGGGGAACGCGGACCCGGTGTCCGAAGCCGGTTTCCATAACAAGCTCGACATATTGGGGATTCCACAACCTGTCCGTCGGCGAAGCGGCGCCCGGCGCCGCCTGCACGCTTGCGGACTGGGTGCATGACTCAGGCACACGGCCGCCCCCGTATCGAGAGCCGAAACGTGATCCATCAACCAATGAGGAGACGTTCATGAAGCTTTTGGGGCAGTTTTTCGCAGGACTTTCCTTGACGGCGCTCACCGGCCTCGCCATGGGCGCGCAGCCCATGGTCTATGAAGGCCACCCGGGCGGCGTCCGCTTCCTCGAACAGGGCCAGCCGGCGGCCGTCATCCACCCGACGGTGGATGCCATGAAGGAATACCGCCGGGCCAACCAGGCCAAGCCCGCCCGCCACGGCGGCGGCGGCTCCACGAACCTGAGCTACCACGGCGGCACCGGCGGTGTCGGCGTCGAGACGGCGCCCAAGATCTACCTGATCTTCTGGGGCTCCCAGTGGAACAACAACGACCCGAGCGGCGAGGCCGCCCAGCTGGAATCCTTCGTCGGCAACATCGGCGGCAGCTCCTGGTTCAATTCCGTGACCCAGTACTGCGAGGGCGTGGCCAGCGGCACCATCTTCTGCAACGGCGCCGGCACCCCCGCCGGCAACCAGCCGAACATGCTGGCCGGCGTCTGGTATGACAACGCCTCCGCCGCGCCGGGCAGCCCGAGACAGTCGCAGCTCGCCGCGGAAGCCGTGAAGGCCGCCCAGCACTTCGGCAACACCACGGCGGCCAGCAACGCCAGCGTGAACTACATCGTCGCGACCGCCACCGGCAACAACTCCTCGGGCTTCAAGACCCAGTACTGCGCCTACCACAGCTCCACCAGCAGCTCCTCCGTGGGCGGCAACGTGGCCTACACCAACGCGCCGTACATCACCGACGCCGGCGCGAGCTGCGGAGCCAACTTCAACGGTCTCGGCCCCGACGCCGGCATCACCATCGTCATCGGCCATGAGATCGGCGAGGCGGCCACCGACCAGTTCCCGAACGGCGGCTGGCTGGACGGCAGCGGCGCGGAGAACGGCGACAAGTGCGCCTGGATCTCCTCCGGCCAGGGCGCGTCCGCGGACGTGACCATGAACGGCGTCAGCTACCCGGTGCAGTCGCTGTGGAGCAACGCGTTCAACGGCGGTGCGGGGGGATGCGTACTGGCGTACTGACGTGAGTCAGGCCATGAGGGCCTGATGGCAGGATAATAAGAAGAAGAAAGGCCGGAGGTGGAAACACCTCCGGCCTTTTATATTGTCGTCACCCCGGCGAAGGCCGGGGTCCAGTCTAGATAGGCCTCCCTGCCTAAGTCGCATTTCGCTCCCTCCCGGGAGCGAGGCCCTTTTGTTTCGGC
>DASUBN010000140.1:0-2860 GCA_035763245.1 Gammaproteobacteria bacterium
CGGCCCCCCGCACCACGTGAGTGACACCCTGGTGAGCGTCGTCCACCACCACTGCCAGTTGGTAGGCATGACAGCCATCGGCCCGGCGCACGATGAAGTCGCCGATGTCCCGGGCCAGGTTCTGCCGCACCGCGCCCTGCAGGACATCCTCGAAGCTCAGGCTCGCGTCCGGCACCCGCAGGCGCAATGCCCGGGCGTGGCGGCCTGGAGGCAGGCCATTGCGACAGGTGCCGGGGTATATAGGCCCCTCCAGACCGTGCAGACCGCTGTCGGCGATCTCGCTGCGGCTGCAGGTGCAGGGGAATACGGCCCCATCCGACATCAGCCGATCCAGGGCCGATTCATAGGCGTCCGCGCGCTGGCTCTGGTAGAGCACGGCTCCATCCCATTGGAAGCCGAAGGCTTCGAGAGTCCTCAATATCCCGTCCGCCGTGCCTGGCATTTCCCGGGCCTTATCCAGATCTTCCATGCGCAGCAGCCAGAGACCTCCCTGGGAGCGGGCGTCCAGATAGCTGCCCACCGCGGCCACCAGGGAGCCGAAATGGAGTGGACCTGTGGGCGAGGGGGCGTAGCGGCCGATGTAGGGCATGAGCAGATAGTAACGAGGGGGGCTGAAAAAAGAAAAAGACCCAAAGGGGTCTTTATAAGAGATTCAGCTAATGCATCCCTGCGGGGTCACTAGAGAGCTGCTCCCGGCGGCCCGCTCGCTGCTATGCAACTCGCTCCGACAACCCGTGGTTAAGAAACGAAGCTGTGCTTCGCTTCTTAACCACCCATCTGTTTCTCTCTGATCTCATCCAGCTGCTTGCAGTCGATGCACTGGGTCGCGGTGGGGCGGGCTTCCAGACGGCGGATACCGATTTCGACGCCGCAGGAGTCGCAGTAGCCGTACTCGTTGGCGTCCAGGTTGGCCATGGCTTCGTCGATCTTCTTGATGAGCTTTCGTTCCCGGTCGCGGGTGCGCAATTCCAGGCTGAACTCCGATTCCTGGGTAGCGCGGTCGTTCGGGTCCGGGAAGTTGGCGGCCTCGTCCTGCATATGGTGCACGGTGCGGTCAACTTCTTCCATGAGCTCGCGCTTCCAGCCCTGCAGGATGTTGCGGAAATGGACCCGCTGGGCATCGTTCATGTAGGGCTCGCCCTTCTTCAGGGGATAGGGCGTGAAGCCGCGGAACATGTCGCCGGCAGCGGAGCGCAGGGCGCGGGACAGGGGCTTCTTGGGAGCGGCTTTGACCGGAGCTTTCTTGGCCACCGCCTTCGGCGCGGCCTTGGGGGCCGGCTTCTTGGCGGTCTTGGCGGGGGCGGCTTTCTTTTTAGCCGGCATCGTTAAGCTCCTGGGCCCAAAAATAGGCGCGTGTTTATACAGGATTGGGGAGGGGGCCGCAAGTTGCCCTTCCGGAAGGCTGGAGGGCCGGGGGCTCGTGGCAGGCCGGACCGCCCATGTGCAGGCACGCAGCGGGGGAGCCCGGTTTAGGGGAGGCTGACCGGCGCCGGGCTTTGCCAGCCGGGCGCCCGGTGATCGGCCACTACGGTGGTGAAGATCCCGCCGCGCACGTTGAACTCGGCGGTGAGGCGCATGTACTTGGGGGAGAGGGTCCGCGCCAGATCGTCCAGGATGCGGTTGGTCACGTCCTCGTGGAAATGGCCCTCGTCTCGGAAGCTCCAGATGTACATCTTGAGCGCCTTGAGCTCGACGCAGAGGCGATTGGGGACGTACTCGAGCAGCATCTCGGCGAAGTCCGGCTGGCCGGTCTTCGGGCAGAGGCAAGTGAACTCGGGGATACGGATGCGGATGGTATAATCCCGCCCTTCGCGCGGGTTCGGGAACGTCTCCAGTTCTTTACTGGGTTGAGTGGTCATCAGGGGCCGCTCGGCGCTGCGTTTCCAGGCACCGATACTTTACACTAGCCAACCAACACTGGCCATTTTACGGCACCGGCGAGGCACATGCGGCTCAGCAAAATCAAGCTTGTGGGCTTCAAATCCTTCGTGGATCCCACGCTGATACATTTCCCCAGCAACCTCGTGGGCATCGTCGGGCCCAATGGCTGCGGCAAGTCCAACATCATCGATGCGGTCCGCTGGGTGCTGGGCGAGACCTCCGCAAAGCACCTGCGCGGCGACTCCATGGCGGACGTGATCTTCAACGGCTCCACGGCGCGCAAGCCCGTGGGCAGCGCTTCCATCGAGCTCATCTTCGACAACTCGGACGGCGCCATCGGCGGCCAGTACGCGAACTACGCCGAGGTCTCGGTGCGCCGCGAGGTGGTCCGCGACGGTACCTCCAACTACTTCCTCAACGGCGTGCGTTGCCGCCGTCGCGACATCACCGACCTGTTCCTGGGCACCGGCCTCGGGCCGCGCAGCTATGCCATCATCGAGCAGGGCACCATCTCGCGCCTGGTCGAATCCAAGCCTGAAGATCTGCGCGTATTCCTGGAGGAAGCCGCCGGCATCTCCAGATATAAGGAACGCCGGCGCGAGACCGAGAACCGCATCCAGCACACCAAGGAAAACGTCGAGCGTCTGAACGACCTGCGCGATGAGGTGGACAAGCAGCTGGAGCGCCTGCAGCGTCAGGCGCGTGCCGCGGAGCGTTACAAGGAGCTTGACGCGGAGAAGCACAGGTTCAAGGCCGAGCTACAGGCGCTGCATTGGCGCACGCTCGATGCCGACGTGGGGGCGAAGGACGGCATCATCCGCGAGCGCGAGACCGCGCTCGAGGCCGCCGTGGCCGAGCAGCGCGCCATCGAGAGCGACATGGAGAAGGCACGGGTGCGTCACGACGAGACGACCGACGCATTCAACGGCGTGCAGGGGCGTTTCTACGAAGTGGGGGCCACCATCGCCCGTGCCGAGCA
>DASUBN010000141.1:0-3247 GCA_035763245.1 Gammaproteobacteria bacterium
AGCATCTGCCGGTGGCGGTGAACCAGGCCGGGGAAAAACTCAGCAAGCAGACCCATGCCGCCGCCCTGGTTGAGCAGAGACCGGGTCCGGCGCTTTGGCGGGCACTGTCCTTCCTACGGCAGGCACCGCCCGAGGAGCTCCGAGACGCATCTATAGAGGAGATATGGGCTTGGGCCGTCGCAAATTGGCGACGGAATCTGCTCACGGGCATTTCGAGCCGGATTTTCGAATGAGAATTTATATTTAAAAAATTTGTCAATCTATTGATAGATAACAATAATTTTCTTTAATGCCACTGCGGTCCCAGGTATGCCCTACGTGCGGTTTTGGGGCTCACCGACGCTTGTATTAAGGTATGCGCCGGCCGGAGATTCCGTGTAGCTCGATATTTTGGATACATCCCGAGGGCCTCATGTCCGACGACAAGGTTTATCCCGTCCCCGCCCAACCCTCCCGCAAGCCGCTACTCGACCGAAAGCAATACGACGCCCTCTACCGGCGTTCTATCCAGGATCCGGAAGACTTCTGGGCGGAGCAGGCCAAGGCCTTCCTGAGCTGGGACAAACCCTGGAGCAAGGTGCTGGCATGGGACTATCCCAAGGGCCACATCCGCTGGTTCGAGGGTGGCAAGCTCAACGTGAGCGTCAATTGCCTGGACCGCCACCTCGAGGCCCGAGGCGACCAGACCGCCATCATCTGGGAAGGGGATGACCCCAGCGAAGACCGCAAGCTGAGCTATAAGGAACTGCACGCGGAAGTCTGCCGCTGCGCCAACGTGCTCAAGGCCCGCGGCGTCAAGAAAGGCGACCGGGTATGCATCTACATGCCCATGGTGCCTGAGTCGGCCGTGGCCATGCTCGCCTGCGCCCGCATCGGCGCGGTGCATTCCGTGGTGTTCGGCGGCTTCTCCCCCGAATCCCTCAAGGACCGCATCCTGGATTCCGACTGCCGGGTGTTGATCACCGCCGATGAGGGTATACGCGGCAACAAGCGCATCCCCCTCAAGACCAATTGCGACCAGGCCCTGGATCATTGCCCCAACGTGCATACTGTGCTGGTGCTGAAGCGCACCGGTGGCAAGATCGACTGGTATCCCGCCCGGGACCTCTGGTACCACGAGCAACTGGCCGAGGCAGAACCTACCTGCGCACCGGAGTCCATGGACGCAGAGGATCCGCTGTTCATCCTCTACACCTCCGGTTCCACCGGTAAGCCCAAAGGCGTGTTGCACACCACCGGGGGCTATCTACTCTACGCCGCCATCACCCACAAGTACGTGTTCGATTACCAGGAAGGCGACGTATATTGGTGCACTGCCGACGTGGGCTGGGTCACCGGTCACAGCTACATCGTGTACGGACCGCTCTGCAACGCGGCCACCACCCTCATGTTCGAAGGTATACCCAACTACCCCAGCGCCTCGCGCTTCTGGGAAGTGGTGGATAAGCACCAGGTAAACATCTTCTATACCGCCCCCACCGCCATCCGCGCCCTCATGTCACATGGTGACGGCCCGGTGCGCACCACTTCGCGCAAGAGCCTTCGGCTCCTGGGCTCGGTAGGTGAACCCATCAACCCCGAGGCTTGGGAGTGGTACTACCATTGCGTGGGTGAAGACCGCTGCCCCATCGTCGACACCTGGTGGCAGACGGAGACCGGCGGCATCCTCATCACGCCGCTGCCAGGCGCCATCGGTCTCAAACCCGGCTCGGCGACCCTGCCCTTCTTCGGGGTGCGGCCGGCCATCGTAGATGCCACCGGTAAGGCGCTGCAGGGCGCCACCAGCGGCAACCTGGTGATCACTTTCCCCTGGCCGGGGCAGATGCGCACGGTCTACGGTGACCATCAACGTTTCATCGACACCTACATGAAGACCTATCCGGGCACCTATTTCACCGGCGACGGTGCCCGGCGCGATGCCGACGGCTATTACTGGATCACCGGCCGGGTGGACGACGTCATCAACGTTTCGGGCCATCGCATCGGTACCGCCGAAGTGGAGAGCGCGCTCGTGCTGCATCCGAAGGTGGCCGAGGCCGCGGTAGTGGGTTACCCCCACCCCATAAAGGGCCAGGGCATCTACGCCTACGTGACAACCATGGCCGGGGTGCAGCCGGACCAGCGGCTGCGGGAGGAGCTCACGGCGATGGTGCGCAAGGAAATCGGCGCCTTCGCCACCCCGGACATGATCCAGTGGACGGCTTATCTGCCCAAGACCCGCTCCGGCAAGATCATGCGCCGCATCCTGCGCAAGATCGCCGCCAACGACCTCTCCAACCTGGGCGACGTCACCACCCTCGCGGACCCGACGGTGGTAGACAAGCTGTTGGAAGGCCGGCAAGCGGCTTCCTGACTCGCGTCCGGACACATACTCCGGCAGTATAGGCAGGAAGAACAGGATCAGAAGGACCCTCCAGCGCCTCATGATCATCGCGAGCGAGTTCAAGCCCGCCCCCTTGTGGGGCAACCGGCACATCCAGACCATCGTCCCCAATCTGCTCTTCCCCCGGGTGCCGGTGGACCTGAAGCGCGAGCGCCTGGAACTGCCGGACGGGGATTTCATCGACGTCGACTGGACCACGGGCTCCGGGGGACCCATCGTGATCGTGCTGCACGGCCTCGAGGGCTCCATGCGCTCCCGCTATGCCTGCAACATAATGCGCACCCTGCATGGCATGGGTTTGAGGGCAGCCATGCCCTATTTCCGCGGCTGTAGCGGCGAGGCCAACCGCCTGCCCATCAGCTACCACTCGGGTTTCACCCAGGATCTGGAATATCTGAGTGGTCTCTTGAAGCAGCGGGAACCCGGCACGCCCCTGGCGGCAGTGGGCTATTCCCTGGGCGGCAACGTGCTGCTCAAGTGGCTGGGAGACAGCCCGAACGCCTCCAGACTGGTCACCGGCGTAGCGGTGTCGGTGCCTTTCGATCTCGCCGCGTGCTCAGCGGCCATCGAGAGAGGCTTCTCCCAGGTGTATATGTGGGAGCTCATGGGCCGCATGCGCCGCTCCGCCAGGCGCAAGTTCAGCCGCATCCCCTCCCCCATGCCGCTGTCGGATATCGATAGGCTGCGTACCTTCCGCCAATACGACGATGCTCTTACGGCGCCGCTGCACGGCTATAAAGATGCGGACGACTACTACATCCGCTGCAGCAGCCGGCCGTTCCTGAAGCGCATCCAGGTGCCGACCCTGGTGCTGCATTCCTCCGACGACCCCTTCATGACCCCGGAAGCCGTGCCCACGGATGC
>DASUBN010000142.1:0-3634 GCA_035763245.1 Gammaproteobacteria bacterium
TCGATCTCGCCGCGGGTGATGGGCTGGCGGTAGGCAACGAGCGCCAGGGTCTCGAGCAGCGCGCGCGAGTAGCGCGCCGGGCGCTCCTCCCAGAGGCGCGATATCCACGGGGCGAGCTCGCGCCGCACCTGGATGCGGTAGCCGCTGGCCACTTCCTTGAGCTCGATGCCGCGGCCTTCGAACTCGGCGTGCAGGGCGTCCAGCGCCTTCTTCACTTCGGCCCGGTCAGGTCTCTCGTCGTCGGCGAAAAGTGCCAGCAGTTCGTCCACGGTCAGGGGCCGGCCGGCGGCCAAGAGCGCACCTTCCACGATGTTCTTCAGTTCTTTCTTCTGTTCAGGCTTCATGTGCCGGCTCCTCCCCGTCCACGTCTATCTCGATCTTCTCCAGATCCACCTCGTGCACGCCTGCCGCTGCCTTCACGTGTATCTGGGCGAAGGGCTCAGCCTGCACCAGTTCGATGAGCGACTGCTTGATGAGCTCGAGCAGCGCGAGGAAGGTGACCACCACCCCGAGACGGCCCTCCTCGGGCACGAACAGGGTGGTGAACTCCTTGAACTCGTTGTGCTTGAGGCCGGCGAGCACGTCGGACATGCGCTGGCGGACCGATAGCTGCTCGCGGCCCACCCGGTGGTGGGTGAACATGTCGGCCCGGTGCAGCACGTCCTTGAAGGCCAGCAGCAACTCCTTCATGGTGACGTCGGGCACAAGCTGCACCACCTTGCGGTCATGCATCTCGGCCGCAGCCGGATAGACGTCGCGGTTGACCCGCGGCATGGCGTCGATATCCTCGCCCGCCTGCTTGTAGCGCTCGTATTCCTGCAGCCGGCGCACCAATTCCGCGCGCGGGTCCGCCTCCTCGCCCTCCTCGATGGGCGGGCGCGGCAACAGCATGCGCGACTTGATCTCCGCCAGCATGGCGGCCATCACCAGGTACTCGCCCGCGAGCTCCAGGTGCATCTCCTTCATGAGCTCGATGTACTCCATGTACTGGCGCGTGATCTCGGCGATGGGGATGTCGAGGATGTCCAGGTTCTGGCGCCGGATGAGGTACAGCAGGAGGTCGAGCGGGCCCTCGAAAGCCTCCAGGAACACCTCGAGCGCGTCCGGCGGGATGTAGAGATCCCGTGGCAGCGTGGTGTAAGGTGCGCCCTGCACGATGGCGAAAGGCATCTCCTCCTGCAGCGGCGCAGGCGTGCCCTCGATCTTCGGTGCTTCGGGCTGGTCGGGGGTCTGCTGCATCGCGTTCACCGGTGGGCCAGGCCCACGGCCTGGCGTACTTCTTCCATGGTATCCCGCGCCACGGCACGGGCGGCCTCGCAGCCTTGGGCCACGGCGGCGCGGACGATCTCGGGGTTAGCCTCGATCTCCTCGATGCGCTCGCGGATGGGTTTGAGCTCCTTAAGCACTGCATCGATCACCGGCTTCTTACAGTCCAGGCAGCCGATGCCGGCGGTGGTGCAGCCCTTCCAGACCCAGTCACGGGTGGACTGGTCGGAATAGATCTTGTGGAACTCCCACACCGGGCACTTCTCGGGGTTCCCCGGGTCGCTGCGCCGCACCCGCGCGGGGTCGGTCGGCATGGTGCGCAGCTTCTCTTCCACCGCTTTGGGATCTTCCCGCAGGCTGATGGTGTTGCCGTAGGACTTGGACATCTTCTGCCCGTCCAGGCCCGGCATGCGTGCCGCCTCGGTAACCATGGGCTGCGGCTCCACGAGGATCTGCCGGCCGACACCCTCGAGATAACCGAGCAGCCGGTCGCGGTCACCCAAGGTGAGGTTCTGGTTGCCCACCACCATGGCATGGGCGGTGTTGAGCGCTTCCGCGTCGCCCTTCTCCTGGTATTGCTTGCGCAGCTCGGCATAGAGCTTGCCGTTCTTCTTGCCGAGCTTCTTCACCGCGGCTTCGGCCTTGGCCTCGAAGTCCGGCTCGCGACCGAAGATGTGGTTGAAGCGCCGCGCGATCTCGCGGGTCAGCTCCACGTGGGGCACCTGATCCTCGCCCACCGGAACCCAGCCGGCCTTGTACATGAGGATGTCCGCCGCCTGCAGCACCGGATAACCCAGGAAGCCATAGGTGGTCAGGTCCTTGTCGGACAGTTTCTCCAACTGATCCTTGTAGGTGGGCACTCGCTCCAGCCAGCCGAGCGGCGTGATCATGGAAAGCAACAGGTGCAGCTCTGCATGCTCCGGCACGCGCGACTGGATGCAGATGTTGGCCTTGCCAGGGTCGATGCCCACAGCAAACCAATCCACTAGCATATCGTCGATGGCTTCCTGGATGCCGTGCACGTCCTCGTAGGCCGTGGTGAGCGCATGCCAGTCGACTACGAAGAAGAAGCACTCATACTCGTGCTGCAGGCGCAGCCAGTTCTTGAGCACCCCGTGGTAATGGCCGAGGTGCAGCCGGCCTGTAGGGCGCATGCCGGACATGACGCGATGGTTCTCGGGGATGGCGGCGTTCAAGATCGATCTCTCATGGAAGCGCCGGCAGGGGCGCCAGCAGGAGGTTGATGAGCACGTCCATAATGGGCCAGAGCAGCATGCCGAGGACGCCGGTTGCCATCAGGGCGAACACGATGAACAGGCCATAAGGCTCGATGCGGTACATCAGGCGTGCACCTTCGGGCGGCAGGATGCCCGTGAGCACGCGGCTGCCGTCCAGGGGCGGCAGCGGGAACAGGTTGAGCACGCCCAGTACCACGTTCGCCACCACGCCGAACTGGCCCATGTAGTAGAACGGCAGTATCCAAGGCAGCCGCGGGGAAAGCGCCGCTGCCAACCAAGCGATGCCCACCCAGGCGAGCGCCATGAGCAGGTTGGACGCTGGGCCGGCCGCCGCGACCCAGGCCATGCCGGTGCGGGGCTTGGCGAAGTTCTGGGGGGTGATAGGCACGGGCTTGGCCCAGCCGAACAGGAACGGGCTGTGCAGCAGGATCAGCACCGCCGGGATGACGATGGTGCCGATGGGATCCACGTGCTTGATGGGGTTCAAGGTCAGCCGCCCCAGCATGCGGGCCGTGGGGTCGCCCAGCTTGTTCGCCACCCAGCCGTGGGCCACCTCGTGGAAGACGATGGCGAACAGCACAGGTGGGGCTATCAGGATGATCTTCTGGACGAGGCTGAATTCAGGCATCCGCGCATTATACAGACCCGGCTCAGCCGCCGAAGGGCGCGGGGTCGCCCCGGCCCGCCCGGACCACCCGCGGTGTCTCGCCGGAAAGGTCCACCACCGTGGTCGGATCGACGCCACAGGGACCGCCGTCCATGATGAGTTCCACCTGGTGCTCCAGCTGCGCGCGCATCTCTTCCGGGTCCGTGAGCGGCAGCTCGTCGCCGGGCAGCATGAGCGTCGAGCTCATGAGCGGCTCGCCCAGCTCCGTGAGCAGCGCGTGGGGCACGGCATGCTCGGGCACCCGGATGCCGATGGTCTTGCGCTTGGGATGCTGCAGGCGCCGCGGCACCTCCCGGGTGGCGGCCAGGATGAAGGTATAGGGCCCCGGGGTATAGGCCTTGAGCAGGCGGAAAGTGGGGTTGTCCACCCGAGCATAGACCGCAATCTCGGAGAGATCGCGGCAGACCAGGGTGAAGTTGTGATCCTTGCCAGCCCCGCGGATGCGGCGGATGCGTTCCATGGC
>DASUBN010000143.1:0-6203 GCA_035763245.1 Gammaproteobacteria bacterium
AGCGTGACGGCCCCGTCAGCGCGGGAGGCGCGGTTAGGTGTTAGTGTGCGCAGCATGCAGACGCGCCGCTCCCCCACGGACCTCAGCCCATGAGTCCCACCGACTGGCGGGCCAGCCTCGCTCCCGGACTCACAGCCCTCAAGATCGCGCTCCCCGCCGAAAGCGGGACGCGGCTGATCGAGTTCGTGGAACTCCTCACGCACTGGAACCAGGCCTACAACCTCACGGCGGTGCGCGATCCGGCGGAGATGGTGGTGAAGCATCTCTTGGACAGTCTGGCGGTGCTGCCTTATGTGACCCGCGGCCCGGTGGAGGACGTGGGCGCCGGAGCGGGGCTGCCGGGTATCCCGCTCGCCATCGCCCTCCCTGACACCCGTTTCATCCTCCTGGACAGCAACGGCAAGAAGACCCGTTTCATGACCCAGGCCACGGCCAGCCTCAAGCTCCGCAACGTGGAAGTGGTGCAGGCCCGGGCCGAGGACTACCGCCCGGTGGAGCCGTTTGCTACCGTTCTAAGCCGCGCGTTCGCCTCCCTGGGGGAGTTCCTCAAGCTCGCGGGCCACGGCTGTGCCACAGGCGGCAGGCTTCTGGCCATGAAGGGCGCTTATCCGAAGGACGAGCTCCAGGGCCTCCCTCCGGGTTTCGGTGTCCTCGGCGTCCATCCCCTGAAGGTGCCCGGGCTCGATGCCGAGCGCTGTCTAGTAGAGATCGAGAAGCTATGAGCAAAATCTTGGCGGTCACGAACCAGAAGGGCGGGGTAGGCAAGACCACCACGGCCATCAATCTGGCTGCGTCCCTCGCTGCCACTAAGCGCCGTGTGCTGCTGGTGGACATGGATCCCCAGGGCAACGCCACCATGGGCAGCGGCGTCAACAAGCACGAGATCAAGACCGGTTCCTGCGAGGTGCTGATGGGCGAGGCCAAGGCCTCGGAAGCGATCCTCAAGGTGGAGTCTGCGGGATTCGACCTGCTCCCGGGCAACGGTGACCTCACCGCTGCCGAAGTGAGCCTGCTCACCACCGACAAGCGTGAGGGGCGCCTGCGCGATGCCCTGCTGGAAGTGCGGGGCAACTACGACTACATCCTCATCGACTGCCCGCCGTCCCTCAACATGCTCACCTTGAACGCGCTCACGGCGGCGGACGGCGTGTTCATCCCCATGCAGTGCGAGTACTACGCGCTCGAGGGCCTGTCGGCGCTGGTGGCCACGGTGGAGCGCCTGAAGCAGACCGTGAACCCCAAGCTCGAGATCGAGGGCCTCTTGCGCACCATGTTCGACCCGCGCAACAACCTTGCCAACGAGGTCTCGGCCCAGCTCATCATGCATTTCGGCGACAAGGTCTACCGCACCCTGATCCCGCGCAACGTGCGTCTGGCCGAGGCCCCGAGCTTCGGGCTCCCGGCCTTAAAGCACGACTCCACCTCCCGCGGCGCCCTGGCCTACCTCGCTCTTGCCGGCGAGATGCTGCGGCGCGGCGAGAAACAGCCGGCTGGTGCCGGCTGAGCCCCCAATAAACAAGCGAGCAGGCGCAGCAGAGGCGGTTGCTGCTAAAATGCCCAGCTCTTCGAGGGAGACCCTGCAGCTTGTCATCAGCCAAACGTAAAGGCCTCGGCCGCGGACTGGACGCCCTCCTGGGCGGCGCGGCATTGGATGCCGTGGTGGCCGCAGGCGAGGCTGGCGGCGAGCTGCGCAAGCTCCCGGTGCACCTCGTGCAGCGCGGCAAGTACCAGCCGCGCCGCGACATGCGTGAAGAAGCCCTGAAGGACCTCGCCGACTCCATCAAGAAGCAGGGCGTGGTGCAGCCCATCGTGGTGCGTCCCATCGGCGGCGACCGTTACGAGATCATCGCCGGCGAGCGGCGCTGGCGTGCCGCGCAGATGGCGGGCTTGGACGCCGTGCCCGCCGTGGTACGCGACGTCCCCGACCGCACCGCCATCGCCATGGCGCTCATCGAGAACATCCAGCGTGCCGACCTCAACCCGCTCGAAGAGGCCGAGGCCATGCAGCGCCTCATCAGTGAGTTCGAGATGACCCACCAGCAGGCGGCCGAGGCGGTGAGCCGTTCCCGCGCCTCGGTCACGAACCTCTTGCGCCTCCTGGAGCTCAGCCGGGAAGTGCAGGACATGGTCCGCAACGGCGCCATCGAGATGGGCCATGCAAGGGCGCTCCTGGCCCTCAAGGGCCCGGCCCAGACCGATGCTGCCCGGCGGGTGGTGGACAGGGGTCTCTCGGTGCGCGACACCGAGCTCTTGGTGCGTCGTCGCCTGCAGGAACTGCAGGGCGCCCCCGGCGCCCGCAAGGAGCCGCGGGCCGACCCGGACGTGGGCCGCCTGGAGCGCCAACTCACCGAGAAGCTCGGCGCCAAGGTGCAGGTCGAGCAGAAGGGCAAGGGCAAGGGCAAGCTCGTGATCCACTACACGAGCCTGGACGAGCTGGACGGCATCCTGGCGCATATCCGCTGATATAGGCCCTTGTTTCGGGGCGGATTTCCTCGGATTTTTATTGAAGAACCCTACCGGGCCCGCTAAAATACCCGGCTCTTTAGCTTATTGGGGTTTCGACCAGAGCCACCCGGGGACGCAGTGGCTTTTTTGTTGCCCCGATCGCCTTGGGGACCTAAGCGTGGACACGGGCTACCTGGCAGAAGCGCGCCGCGCTGCATATCGGGTGGTGGGCTGGCAGATCCTGGCGGCACTCGTAGCGGGGTTCGCGGGGTTTCTGATCGGCGGCCGGTCAGCGGGGGGCGCAGCCGTCACGGGCGGGCTCATCGCCGCCTTGGCGCAGCTCGTCGTCACCTTGAGGGTGTACGGCGGTGCCCGGGAGCGGGACCCGAAACGCTTCCTCGGGCGGCTCGTGCTCGGCGAAGCCTTGAAGTTCGCGGCCACGGCGCTCCTGTTTGCGGTGGCCATCGTGGTGATGAAGGCGGCCTTCATGCCGCTGATATTGGGATACCTGGCCGGCTTCGCGGCCTACTGGATCGGGTTCATTACTAGCAGCATCGGACAGGCGAGATGAGCGAGACGGCAACCATCACTCCGGACCAGTATATCCATCACCACCTCAGCTATTGGACGGTGGGCGAGGGTTTCTGGGCGCTGAATATCGACACGCTGATGTTCTCGGTGGGTCTCGGTCTCATCCTGTTCTTCATGCTGTTCTTCACCGTGCGCCGCGCCTCCGTCACCGCGCCAGGCCGCTGGCAGACCGCGGTGGAGATGGTGCTCACCACCATCCACGACAACGTCAAGCAGATCTTCCTGTTCGACAACCCCGTGATCGCGCCGCTCGCTGTCACCATCTTCCTGTGGATCTGGGCCATGAACTTCATGGACATGCTGCCGGTGGACCTCCTGCCGCGCATCGCCCAGTTCATCGGGCAGCACGCCTTCGGCATGGACCCGGAGCATGTCTACCTCAAGGTGGTGCCCACCAACGACATGAACATGACCTTCGGGTTGTCGCTGGGCGTGTTCGTGCTGACGCTGTGGTACAGCTTCACCAAGAAGGGCGTCCTCGGTTACGCCAAGGAGTTCATCGGCCATCCCTTCGAGGCCAAGAGCCTGCCGGTGAAGCTCGTCCTGGTGCTGCCCAACATCCTGATGAACGTGGTCGAGACGGTCTCCAAGCCCCTGTCGCTGTCGCTGCGACTCTTCGGCAACATGTTCGCCGGCGAGATCCTGTTCATCCTCATCGCCATGCTACCCGCCTGGGGTCAGTGGCCGCTGTCCTTCGTGTGGACCGCGTTCCACCTGCTGGTGATCACCATCCAAGCGTTCGTCTTCATGATGCTGAGCGTCGTCTACCTCAGCATGGCGCACACGGTCCACGATTCCCATTCCCATTAACCACTGCGATTTCTTGTAAGGAGATTTTCATGGACATCGTCACTTCCATCGCCAACATCCAGGGCCTCACCGCGCTCGGCGTGTGCCTGATTTTCGGCATGGGCGCCTTCGGCACCGCCATCGGCTTCGGTATCCTGGGCGGCAAGTTCCTGGAAGGCTGCGCGCGCCAGCCGGAACTGGGCGGCATGCTCCTGGGCCGCATGTTCCTGGTGGCCGGCCTCCTGGACGCCGTGGCCATGATCGGCATCGGCTTCGCGCTGTTCTTCGTGTTCAGCAACCCGTTCCTGGGCGCCGTGGCTTCCGCCGCCGCCAAGGCCGCGGGCGCGCACTGAGCCACTGACCTCCACCGAGGATCACGCACGTGAACCTGAACGCTTCGCTGATAGCCGAGATGTTCGCCTTCGCCCTGTTCGTATGGGCGGTGATGAAGTGGGTGTGGCCGCCGCTGCTCAAGGCCATGGACGAGCGCGCCAAAAAGATCGCCGACGGCATCGCCGACGCCGAGCGCGCCAAGCAGGAGCTGTCCCAGGCCCATGACCAGGCCGGCGGCATCCTGCGCGAGGCCCGCGCCAAGGCGGCCGACGCCGTCAACATCGCCAACCAGCAGGCCTCGCAGCTCCTGGAGGACGCGCGCAAGCAGTCCCAGGTGGAGCGTCAGCGCCAGGTGGAAGCCGCCAAGGCGGAGATCCAGCAGGAGCTGAACCGTGCCAAGGACGCACTGCGCGCCGAGGTCGCGAAAGTGGCCCTCGCCGCCGCCGAGCGCATCATCGAGCGCGAGATCGACGCCAAGGCCCACAAGGCCCTGCTCGATGAGCTCGCCGGGCAGATCCACTAAGGACGGACCATGGCCGAGAACAGCACACTCGCGCGTCCCTACGCCAAGGCGGTCTTCGAGCTGGCCCGAGACAAGGGTGCGCTCGATGCCTGGAGCAAGACCCTCGCCGCGCTGGCGGGGTTCTGCGCCGACGCCTCCGTGCAGGAGCTCCTGACCACCCCGAAGGCCTCAGCGCCGGCGCGCGCCGAGATCTTCGCCGAGCTCGCCGCCAAGGCCGGACAGAAGCTCGACCAGCCGGGCCGCAATTTCGTCGGCCTGCTCGCCGAGAACCGCCGCCTGGGCCTGCTCCCCGAGATCGCCACCGACTTCGAGCGCCTGCGCGCCGAAGCGGAGAACACGCTCGACGTGGAGCTGCGCGCGGCCATGCCGGTGGACGCCGCCGAGCAGAAGCTCATCGGCGAGGCGCTGCACAAGAAGCTCGGCCGCAAGATCACGCTCAAGTACGTGCAGGACAAGACGCTCATCGGCGGGGCGGTGATCCGCGCCGGCGACCTCGTCATCGACGGTTCGGTGCGCGAGAAGCTCGGGCGCTTGGCCGCCGAGCTGACACACTAATCAACTGAAATCAGGACTTCGAGGGTCCGACCATGCAACTCAATCCTTCGGAAATCAGCCAGCTCATCAAGCAGCGCATCGAGAAGTTCGATGCCGAAGCCGAGGCCCGCAACGTGGGCACCGTGGTGAGCGTCACGGACGGCATCGTCCGCGTGCACGGCCTGCATGCCGCCCAGTACGGCGAGATGCTCGAGTTCCCCAAGAACACCTTCGGCATGGCGCTCAACCTTGAGCGCGACTCCGTGGGCGCCGTGATCCTGGGCGACTACAAGCACATCCGCGAAGGCGACACCGTGAAGACCACGGGCCGCATCCTGGAAGTGCCGGTCGGCAAGGAACTCCTGGGCCGTGTGGTGAACTCGCTCGGCGAGCCCATCGACGGCAAGGGAGCCATCAACGCCAAACTCAGCTCGCCCATCGAGAAGGTGGCGCCGGGCGTGATCGCGCGCAAGTCCGTGGGCCAGCCGGTGCAGACCGGCCTCAAGGCCATCGACGCGATGGTGCCGGTCGGCCGCGGCCAGCGCGAGCTGATCATCGGTGACCGCCAGACCGGCAAGACCGCCGTGGCGGTGGACACCATCATCAACCAGAAGGGCAAGGACCTGTTCTGCATCTACGTGGCCATCGGTCAGAAGAACTCGTCCATCGCCAACGTGGTGCGTAAGCTCGAGGAAGCCGGCGCCATGGCCTACACCGTCGTGGTGGCGGCCTCGGCCTCCGAGTCCGCGGCCATGCAGTACATCGCGCCCTACTCGGGCTGCGCCATGGGTGAGTACTTCCGCGACCGGGGCATGGACGCGCTCATCGTGTACGACGACCTCACCAAGCAGGCCTGGGCCTACCGGCAGGTGTCGCTGCTGCTGCGCCGCCCGCCGGGCCGCGAAGCGTACCCGGGCGACGTGTTCTACCTGCACTCCCGCCTGCTCGAGCGCGCCGCGCGCGTCAACGCCGAGTACGTGGAGAAGTT
>DASUBN010000144.1:0-7756 GCA_035763245.1 Gammaproteobacteria bacterium
GGCGAAAAGCCGTTCCACGGCGGCATGCAGCTTCTGCCAGACGTTTGCGGGTGGTTCCGCGGGCCCAACGCTGCCGCCGGGGACGTAGTGCTCCGGCACGCTGCGCCTCAAGGGCAGCCGGTCGACGCTCTCAGCGAGGCCGGTGAGCGTCACTGCCATGCCCTCCAGGTCCGGTTGGGGCACGCCGCGCAGTGCATTGATCTCCCGGGAGATCTCCTGGCGCACGGCGATGAGGCGGGGATCGGACAGCAGTTTCAGGCGTGCGTCCGCTTGTTGCAGCACCTTGATGGCGAGCGTGGGGTCGCCACGCAACTGGACTTCTTCGTTAGCCGCCACCAGCAGCGAGGCGGCCTCGGCCTTGATCCAGGCATCGCGGCCTTCCTCGGAATGTTTGCGTATGTCGGCAAGACCGCTGTCCAGGCTATCTTCCCGGTCACTGAGGGCCTTCAAGGACTGCTGCAGCGCGGCGTTCTGGGCGTCCAGCGCGCTCTTCAGGGCAACGGTCTGCTGTAGCGCGCTGAGGCTCTGGCTCAGGGTCGCGAGTTCGGCTTCGTGCTCCTTGCTCTCGTGGCGGGACTGAAACCAGCCGAAGACGGCCAGCAGCAGCCCAGCGCCGCCCAAGAGCAGCGCCACGGACACCAGCATGGGAGTGCGAGTATGGGGCGGCAAGGGCTCGAGCTGCCCGTCCGGGCTTCTATCCGGCGCTGCGCTCATTCTCCCTCCTGTGCTTGCGCTGCTCGCGGCCGTGGCTCACCCACCAAGAGACCATGGTATTGACCAGCGCTGAGTCGGTGGCTTCGCCGGCGATGAGCGGACGGCGACGCACCCCGAGCGCACTCGCCAGCTTCACCATGCGCGCGCTCGGGACCAGGAGCTGCGCCGCCTTGAAGTAGGGCGTGAGCGCGGGGCTCAGCATGCGCTCCAGGTTGAGCAGAGCATCACGGCCGGTGACGGCGATGGCGTCCACCTTCCCCTGGCGGAACCACTGGGTGAGTTCCGCTTGGTCAAGGCGCGGCACGCTGCGCCGGTAGACCTCGGCGTATTCCACGTCGGCACCGCGTTCCTCTAGCGTCTCCGCTAGCAGCTCGCGGCCACCCAAGCCGCGCACGATGAGCACGCGCTTGCCCTCCACCCGGTTCAAGGCTTTCAGGCGCAGCAAGGCCTCGCTGTTGGCGCCGTCCCGGGGCAGCATGTCTGGCTTGCGGCCGCGCGCCGTCAGTGCCCGCGCGGTTCCGGGACCGATGGCCGCTACCTTGAGGGTGGCCGGCAGGGCCGCCAGATCGATGTAGTGGGCGGCGTATTCGACCGCGTTGGGACTTATGAAGATAGCGTAGCTGTATGTGTCGAGCTGGGTCAGGGCGCGGTCGAGTTCGGGGGAGCGCTCCACCGGAAGGATCTCGATGGTGGGAAAGTGCAATACCTCGGCGCCCTTGGCCTCGAAGCGGGCCTTGAGCGTCTCGCCCTGGCCCACCGGCCGGGTGATGAGGATGCCTACATCCCTAAGCGGACGCGCGGCCACAGTCACACCGATTTCTGTACATCCCTCAGTACCTCTCCTGCTCCCTTGGCGAGCAGATCTTGGGCGAGCCGGAGACCCAATGCTCCGGCTTCGGAAGACGGCCCCTGGACTGCGCCTTCCACGAGGCGTAGGCCATCCGGCGAGGCCACGCGTCCCTTGAGCGACAGCATAACGCCATCCAGCTTCGCATGGCCGGCAAGCGGCAGATTACAGCTGCCGGAAAGTCCGGCGGACAAGGCACGCTCCGCCAGCATGCAGGTCCAGGTGGGCGCATGGTTGAGCCCGGCGAGGAGTTCACGGGTCGTTGTATCTGCCGCCTGGCACTCGATGCCGATGATCCCCTGGGTGATGGCCGGCAAGCAGAGTTCGGGTTCAAGCACGACGGTGATCCTGTCGCCAAGCCCCAGGCGTTTCAAGCCCGCCACCGCCAGCACGACGGCATCATAAAGGCCTTCCTCGAGCTTCCTCAGGCGTGTATCCACGTTGCCACGCAAGGCTTCTACATGGAGGTCAGGCCGGCGGTGCAGGAGCTGACTCTGGCGACGCAGGCTTGAGCTGCCGACCCGGGTGCCCTGGGGCAGGGAGGCGAAGTCGGGATACCTGACCGAGAGGAAGGCATCGCGCGCGTCCTCCCGCTCCAGTACCGCGCCGATCACGAATTCGGAGGCGAGTTCTATGGGTACGTCTTTCATGGAATGCACTGCCACGTCGGCACGGCCCTCCAAGAGCGCGTACTCCAGTTCCTTCACGAACAGCCCCTTGCCGCCGGAGGCCGCCAGGGAAGCCCCTAGGTTGCGGTCGCCCTCGGTGGTCATGGGTACGAGTTCCACCGCGCGCCCCGGCGCGAGCGTGCGCAGGCGTGCAGCCACATGCTCCGCCTGCCACAGGGCGAGGGCGCTCTTGCGGGTCGCGATGCGTAGTGGGCTCTGGCTCATAAGGGCTGTGTTAAGAAGGGTCTGGGGATGGGAGGCTATTTTCGACTGTCTTAAGTTTTTTTCATAGTCTTAATATGAAAAGGGTTAATTCCCTTTAAAAGCGTCGCGAGCGAAGGCAGAACGCGGCGTGGGATGGCGAACGACCGGAGCGTACCCTTGGCGTATGTGATGATTGTGAGCCGGACCACAACGATGTTATGCCGAGCGCAGCGGCTTTTAACGGGAATTCAATGGCCGGTGCGTAACCGTTCTCGCACTTCGGAAACCAGCCGGCGGCTCACCTCGATAGGTTCGGCGTGGCCGCGCAGGTGGACGTGCAGATGCCCCGCATCGTCCTTCTCAAGACGGGTCACGTGCGCGAGGGCCACGAGTGCATTGCGGTGCACCCTGAGGAAACGCCCCGCGAACTCCTGCTCCAGGTCCTTCAGGGACTCGTCGATGAGCAACTCGCCGTCCGTGTGGTACACGGTTACGTATTTCTGGTCGGCGATGAAGCAGAGCACGTTCTCGATGGGCACCACATGGAGCTTGTCACGTAGCTTGGCGCAGATGTGGCGTCGTGCGGCGGCGGAGCTGGCGGCGAGCCGGGTGAGCTGCACCCGGTTCACGCGGCCCGCGCTCGCGAGCGCCGCCGCGAGCTTCTCGGCCCGCACCGGCTTCAGCAGATAGGCGATCGCCTGGGCGTCGAAAGCGTCCACGGCGAACTCGCTGTAGGCGGTGGTGAATATCACCGCCGGCGGCCGTTCTTGGGCCGCCAAGTGGCGCGCGGTCTCGATGCCTTCCATCACGGGCATGCGGATGTCGAGCAGTACCACGTCGGCCTGGCTGCGTTCCCAGAGCTCCAGGGCCTCCCGGCCGTTGGCCGCCTCGCCGGCAAACTCCACTCCCGGCTGATCCTTCAACAGGCTTTTCAGGCGTTCCCGCGCTGGAGCCTCGTCGTCCACGACGATCACCTTCATGCGGCGGCTCCATCGTAGGGGAACCGGAGCTGCACGCAGAACTCCTCCACGCCACGTTCCTGCTTGAGCGTGGCACGGCCGGGCCAGGTGAGGCCGAGGCGTTCGCGCACGTTGTCCAGTGCCATCTGATGGCCTTGGCGGGTGGGTGTGCCTTCGGGCGGCAAGGGATTTCGGATCTCGATGTTGATCACCTTGGATTCCAGGCTGCCACGCACGCTGACGGTGCCACCCTGATCGCGTGGCTCGATGCCGTGATAGATCGCGTTCTCGATCAAGGGCTGCAGGACCAGCCGCGGCAGGCGCGCATCTTCCGGCACGCCTTCCATCCGCCACTCGAGCTTGAGGCGATTGCCCAAACGCAAGGCCTCGATCTCGGCGTACTGCTTCGCGAGGGCGATCTCCTCCGCGAGCGGCACGCTCACGCCGGCATCAGAGAGGCTGGCGCGGAACAGGTCGGAGAGATCTTCGATGGCCCGTTCCGCGAGTTCCGGTCGGCCACGGATCAGGGCGGCGATGGTGTTCATACTGTTGAACAAGAAGTGCGGGCGGATGCGCGCCTGCAGGATCTCAAAACGCGCGTCGGCTTCGCGTCGCACGTTGCTCTTCCATTGGTGCAGAACGTAGAAATAGCGTAGCACCAAGGCACTCACGATGGCGCAGATCACGAGGTTGCGGAGCACGAAGCCCGCGTGGCTCGCTGGCAGGAGCTCGCGCCCTGCACCGGTGTTCATGGAAAGCTGGTAGGCGATCTCGCTCATGGCCAATGTGACACCGAGCAACAACATGAAACTCAGGATCGCTGCCTGCATCAAGGCCATGCGTGCGAGGTAGCGTCGCGCCACGCACAGCACACCCGTGGAGGTGAGCGCGATCCATTGCAGGAAAAGGGAGATGCGGGCCAGGTCGAGCCACAGCGGCGCGCCTTCGTCCGGCAGGTGTCTGGCCATCGCCAACATGAAAGCGGTGAGTTCCGCGATCAGGATGACCAGGATTACCACCGGTCCCGAACACAGCTCGGGCAGGAAGAAGTCGTTCGGAGCGGGGCGGGGAGTGTCGGCCATGGAAAAAGTGTCGACGCTTCCGCGCCGGACTGCAAGGGCCGGCGCTGCTACTTCTTGAAGAGGGCGTGCTTGAGGCGGAACAGCGCGGAAATGTCCTCGCCATCGTGCCCCTGCTCCATCAGGCGGCGGTAGTGCACCCGGGTCATCTCGACGACGGGCAGCTGCACGCCCCGGACCGCAGCCATGTCCTGCACGATCTTGAGGTCCTTGTCGTGGAGCGAAACCTTGAAGCCCAAGGGGAACTGCTGGCGCACCATGGTGGGGCCGCGGTGGGTGAGGAACCAGGCTCCGGCGGCGCCACTGCCCACCACTTCGATGACCTTGTCGAGCGGCAGGTCCTCGGCCTCGGCAAACGCAAGGGCCTCGGTGACCGCCTGGGCGATGCCCGCCACGGCGATCTGGTTCACGGCCTTGGTGGCCTGGCCGGAACCCGCGGGGCCCATGAGCACCCAGCGCTTGCCCATGGCCTTGAGCAAGGGCTCAGCCCGGTCAAAGGCGGCCTCGTTACCACCGCACATGATGGCGAGGGTACCGTTCTTGGCACCCTCGGTGCCCCCGGAGACGGGGCAATCCAGGAAGTCGATGCCGTGCTTGCCGAGACGTGTTGCCGCCCCGCGCGCCGTGGCGGCGCTCACGGTGGAGCAATCCAGCACCAGCGAACCCTTCTTGAGCGCCGGAGCCAAGGCATCCACCACGGCGAGCACGTCCGCGTCTGCGGTGACACAGAGCACCAGCGCATCGCAGAGCGTAGCGAGTTCGGTGATGCTGACGGCGGCCTCGCAGCCTGTTTCTCGGGCGATCGCCTCGGCTTTTGCTTGGGTGCGGTTATAGACGGCGGCGAGCAGGCCCGCCTTGTGGAGATTCCGTGCCATGGCATAACCCATGGCGCCGAGACCGATGAATCCGGCTTGCATATCGGGGTCACTTCTCTAGATAAGTGTAACCCTTGAGCCCTTCTTCCAGTTCCTTCAGGAACTGGGCACGTCTCAGCATGTCGAGGTTGCTGGCGGCCTCGATCTTCTGGCGGTAACGGCCCACCAGGTCGTCTGGGGTGAAATGCACGTAGCGCAGCACCTCTTCCACCGTGTCCCCTTGCTCGGGTTTCACCAGCCGGTAACCGTTGTCCGCGTCCAGTTCCACATTCACGGAGTCCGTGTCGCCGAATAGGTTGTGCATGTCACCCAGGATCTCCTGATAGGCGCCGACCATGAAGAAGCCAAGATAATAAGGGTCGCCGTTCTTTATCTGATGCACCGCCATGGTGGTCTCGATCTCCTCTTCGTCTACGTACTGCTCGATGCGGCCATCTGAATCGCAGGTAAGATCCTGGAGTACGGCGCGGCGGTTCGGCAGCTCGTCGAGACGGTGGACGGGCATGATGGGGAAGATCTGGTCGATAGCCCACACGTCGGGCATGGACTGGAACACCGACATGTTGCAGAAGTACTTGTCGGCGAGCTTCTCGTTGATCTCGTAGATGGCCTCCGTCTGAGCGCGGCTAGTGGGTTTCAGGCTGTCTCGCACCTTGCGGCAGATGGCGTGATAGATCTGCTCGGCATGGGCGCGCTGTTCCAGGGTCAGCACGCCGTGGGTGTACATGCCCTGGGCCTCGCTGTTCAGGTGCAGCGCGTCCTGATAGACCTCCAGCAGCGCGCGACCTTCCTCGTTCGCATAGTCCTCCCACAGGTCGGTGAGGATCTGCGGATCGTCTGGACCGGGCTGCACCGGGTTCTTCTCGGGGATCGATTCGAAGTCCACTACCTCCGTGAGCATGAGCGCGTGATGCGCGGTCATGGCACGGCCGGATTCGGTGATGATGTTCGGGTGAGGCAGGTCGTACTCCTCGCAGATCTCCCATAGGGCGCGCACGATGGCATTCGCGTATTGCTGCACCGAGTAGTTGGTGGAGCAGGAGCTGCGCGAGCGCGTGCCCTCGTAGTCCACGCCGAGGCCACCGCCCACGTCCATGACGCGGATGCCGACGCCGAGCTCGGCGAGTTCGGCGAAACAGCGCCCTGCCTCCTGCATGCCGCGCTGCACATCGCGGATGTTGGCGATCTGCGAGCCCAGGTGGAAATGCAGGAGCTGCAGCGAGCCAAGCAGTTGCATCTGCTTCAGGCGTTCGACAGCCTCGAGGATCTGGCCGGTGGAGAGGCCGAACTTGGATTTCTCGCCGCCGGTGTGTTCCCACTTGCCGCGGCCGGTGCTGGCGAGGCGCACGCGGATGCCGATGGTGGGTTTCACGCCGATGTCGGTGGCCTCCTTGAGCAGGTGGTCCAGCTCGGAGAGTTTTTCCACCACCACGTATACGCGATGGCCGAGCGACTGGCCGATGAGCGCGAGGCGCAGGTACTCGCGGTCCTTGTAGCCGTTGCACACGATGGTGGAGCCGGGCGGCGCGAACGCGAGCACCGCCATGAGCTCGGGCTTGCTGCCGGCCTCGAGGCCGACGCGGTCGGCGCCGTGCTTGAGGATGTCCTCCACCACCACGTGCTGCTGGTTCACCTTGATGGGATATACCGGCGTGTAGTGCCCCTTGTACTCGTGGTATTGACGCGCCTGCTCGAAGGCTTCGTAGACCCGCGACACGCGGTCGCGCAGGATGTCGCCGAAGCGGAACAACACCGGCAGGTTGAGCCCCCACTTGCTTACCTCGGTGGCGAGGCGATAGAGGTCCACGCAGCCGTCCTCCCGCTTGCGCGTGGGGTAGACCACCACATGCCCTTCGGCGTTGATGTCGAAATAGCCGTCACCCCAGCGGAGCACGTTGTACAACTCGCGGGCGACCTCGACGGGGTTCTGGCTCATGTCTCTCCGGGCTCGGCTGGGGGCGGGAAATCGCGCAAGAGTAAGACAATAGGCCTGCCATGAAAAGATGCTCTGGAGCCGGGTTTCCCGGCGCCGGCGAGGCTGGGAAGCGGGCGCGCGCGCAGCCGGTATAATCGCCTGCATATGCGTGGGGAGGCTGGATGAAGCTCGACGGTGACTGGTTCAGCGAGATCGCGCCGGAGGAGGGCATGGCCCTCTCCCTGAGCGGGGCGCGGCGGCTGCACGCGGAGCAGACCGCTTGGCAGACTATCGAGGTCTACGAGACCGGCACCTTTGGAACCCTGCTCGCCATCGACGGCTGCGTGATGCTCACTGACCGCGACAGCTTCATCTACCACGAGATGCTGGCCCACCCGGCGCTCTTCGCCCACCCGGCCCCTCGCCGGGTGCTCATATTCGGCGGCGGCGACTGCGGCACCCTGCGGGAAGTGCTGCGCCACAGGAGCGTGGAGT
>DASUBN010000145.1:0-3290 GCA_035763245.1 Gammaproteobacteria bacterium
TATCGCCGGCGCGAATCGCGCTCGACAAGGAACTGATGATGCGCTCGCAGGTGAAGGTGACGGACTTCGGGTCGTCGCAGTTCTCCATGAGCACCATGAACTCGTCACCGCCGAGACGCGCGACCACGTCCTCGGCGCGCACGCACTTCACGAGGCGGCTGGCAATCTCGCGCAACACCTCGTCGCCCACGTGGTGGCCGAGCGAGTCGTTGATGGTCTTGAAGCGGTCCACGTCTATGAACAGCAGCGCCAACTTCTGGCTCTTGCGATGAGCCGCGGCGATGGCCTGGTCGAGACGGCCGATGAAGGCGTTGCGGTTGGGCAGACGGGTGAGCTGGTCCACGGTGGCGAGCTTGCGCATCTCGGCTTCCGCCGTGTTGCGCTCGGCGGAATGCAGGGCCACGGTCATGGAATCGCCGATGGAAGTGGCGAAATCCAGGCCCTCGATCGGGCGCATGGTCCTGCCCTCGGGCCACTCGTGCAGGATCACGCCGCCCAAGCCGTGGCCGTTGCGGAACGGCACCATGAGCGCGGAACCGCTCCCATGGGACTCGAAATACCGGCGCCACGGCGCCGAGACCCTGAGGTCGCGTTGGGCGCTGCGCAAGATCACGGCGCGGCTGCCCTGCAGTTCCGCCAGCAGCACCGCGCTGTCGGCCATGTTCATGTCGCGGAAGGCCCTGGTGACGTGCTTGCCGTTCTTGAACACGTGCACGCAGCGCAGCACCCGGCCGCTCAGGCTCGTGAACCAGATGCTGACGCGGGCGGCGCCGGTGGCCGCCGCCGAGCGCTCGCTGATGAGCTGGCAGGCGCCGCGCAGGTCGCCGCCGGTGATGCGGGAGTCCAGCGCCACCTCCAGCAGCCCGGCGTCGGTCTGCCGTTTGCGCTCGACCGTGGCGCGGATGTGGGTCTGGAAATGGGTGCGGGTGGTGATCTCGCTGGCCAGCTTGCCGCGGGCCTCCCGATAGGCGATGCGGTAGCGCAGGTTGGCGAGGATCTCACGGCCACCCTCGTCCACCATCAGCCACATGACCGAGAGCAGGGCCAGGGAGACGAACGTCATGAACATACCCTGGAAACTGAACGAGGCCGCCAGTTTGATGAGCAAGGGACCGAACAGCACGATGAGGTAGGACACATAGATGTGGCGGTGCGTCGCGAGCGCAAGGGCGGGCAAAGCGGCCACCGCCGCCAGCAACGCGATGAGCGCCACTTCGTGCACGGTGGAGTCCGGTGTGAAGAACAACCAACCCGCCAGGCCCCAGAGGCCGCCCAGCACCAGGGTCACGGTCATGAAGGTATCCTGCCAGGTCTTGCGGCCAGCCTCGGTCAGCACGAACCAGCCGTAGGTCCAACTCATGAAGAGCCGCACGCAAGAGACCGCGACGGCGCAAGTCAGCCAGGCGACCGTGATCTCCGGCGGGCGAGCCCCCCAGAAGGCCAGGCTGGTGAGCGCCACGGCGCAGAGCATCGCGAGGTCTATCCAGCGGCCGAAATGGCGTATGGCTCCGGTGCGCTCCGCCTGGAGCAGGCGCTCCACCGTGTCCGTGGATGCCTTGGAACTCAGCACGGCTGACATGATGCTCTCCCTCGGAAGCTTACTTCCCCATGGAGGAAAGTCTGGCGGGTGGGCGCGGGCTGCGCCTTGACTCAGATCAGGAAGGGATAGGCGAGGTAACCGGCACCCTCAAGCGCCGCGCGGGGGTCGTTTCGCCTGCAAACGACTTGCGGGTGGCGCTTGCGCGGGTGCGATTTCCAGGCCCTGAACGTCGGAAAATTCAGCGTATAGCGGAGTGACGCCGGACCAGGAGATGGTTCGTGACGAACGCCGCACCGGCGCCCGACAGGATCAGGCCCCAGGCGAGCGCGCTGTCGTCCTTCACGTCGAAGGCGGCGATGAGGCCGAAGGCGAGGCCCAGGCTGAGGCAGAACACGCCGATCTGCAAGCCCACCCAGCGCGCTCCCAGCCCCCGGTAGGCGGCGCCGTCCAGGCCCGCGGCGATGGCCCGGCGCTTGGTGCGCTGGGACATGACGATCCAGACGATGAGCGCGGCGCCGAAGACGAGCACGCTGATCACGGGCACCAGCATGCCGAAGAACCAGAACTGGAAGCTCTCGGAGTTCACTTGAGCAGTACCTTGGCGGCGGCGTGTATCTCGTCTTCGCTGAGGAGGATGAGATTGGCGGCTGCCGCGAGCGGGATGTAGCAGTCCTTGCCCGCCACACGCTTCTTCGGGATGCCCGGGGCGTGCTCTTCCAGCTGGGCGAAGATCTCTTCCGCGATGCCGCCGGTCTCGCGGCCCTCGTCCACCACCAGCACCCGGCCGCAGTCCCTGGCATGCTTGGCCATGAGCTCGGCGTTCAAGGGCTTGAGCCAGCGCAGGTCCAGCACCCGCACTTTCTTGCCGGTCTCGGCCTCGAGTTTCCTGGCGACCCGCAGGGACATGGGCACGCCGTTGCCGTAGCTGATGATGAGCAAGTCCTTGGCCGCCGGGTTGTAGATGCGCCCTTCTCCCAGGGGGATCGCCCGGTCCGGCGCCGGGTATTCGAAGAGCCAGCCGTTGTCCTTGGGCTCGTAGAGGTCCTTGGTCATGTAGAGGGCGATGGGCTCCAGGTAGGCCACCACCCGGCCGTCCACCTTGGCGAGCGCCGCGCAGGTGCGCAGCATCATGGCCGCGTCGTCGCCGCGGGACGGGCAGGCCACCACCAGGCCCGGGATGTCCCTGAGCGCCGTGAAGCTGTTGTCGTTGTGGAAGTGGCCGCCGAAACCCTTCTGGTAACCCAAGGAGGCCACGCGCATCACCAGCGGGTTTCGGTACTGGGCGTTGGAGAAGAACTGCAGGGAGGCCGCCTCGCCGCGGATCTGGTCGCAGGCGTTGTGGAAATAGGCGAGATATTGGATCTCCGGGAAGGGCAGCATGCCCATGTAAGCCGCGCCCTGGGCCATGCCGAGGATGGTCTGCTCGTCCAGCAGCGTGTTGAACACGCGATGGCCCTTGAACGTCTTATATAAGCCCGAGGTCACGGTGTAGACGCCGCCCTTCTGGGCCACGTCCTCGCCGAAGAGGGTCATCTCCGGGTACTTGGCCATGAGGTCGAACAGCGCGCGGTTGATCTGGATGGACAGGTGCCGCGGCGCACTCTTCTCCGGCAACGCCTCCTCGGAACCGAAGGCCGCGACGCGGGCCGCGTGGTCGGCCGCGCGGGTGGCCTCGGCATTGACCTTCTCGGGGTGGTACGGCGCCAGCGGCGCCATCACCTGTTGGACGGTGGTGAGCTTCGGCCGCGTG
>DASUBN010000146.1:0-9091 GCA_035763245.1 Gammaproteobacteria bacterium
TATGTACTGGCTGAACATGCGCGACAGGTGGCGCTTGCCGCGCGACTCGATGAGGTAGCCATAGAGCAGGTGGCCCACGTAGAGCGCGAGCAGGAAGATCAGCGGCGGCGCCAGTGGGAACACCACGGCGGCGTACCTCCACAGCGCCAGGTTGCCGGCACCGATCACGATGCCGGTGCCGAGCGTGACCAGCGCGCCCGTGATCACCGACTGGCGCATCGCCACCCAGGTGATGAGCACCGCGACCAGCAGGAGCAGGATGGTCTCGGCGCCGTTGCGGTATTGGGGATGGTCGTTCATGACCCGGCCATCGAGCACGCCGGAGAGGAAGTTGGCGTGTACCTCCACGCCGGGATAGACGCTGCCCACCGGCGTGGTGCGCAGGTCCTGCAGGCCCGGCGCGGTGGTGCCGATGTAGACCACCCTCCCCTTGAGCACGGCGGGGTCGGCGATGCCCTTGATGACGTCGGTGGCGGAGACGTAGGGAAAGCTGCGCACCGGCCCGCGATAAGGCACCAGCGCCTGCATCTGGTCGTTCACCGGGATCACCGCGTTACCGACCACGATGTCTTCGAGGTGACCCATGTCCTGGCCGCCGCTGTCGAAGCCCAAGCTCACTGGCGCGTTGTTCTGCAGCACCTGCAGCACCGCGAGGTCGAGGGAGCCGTAAGCGTCGCCGTTGTACTCCACGAGCTGGTCCGCCCAGCGGATGGAGCCGTCGTCATCCACCGAATTGGAGAAGAAACCCTGCAACGCGGCTCCCTGGGCCAGCACGGGCAGGTTCGTGGTGTAACCCACCGCCTGGGGGAATGTCACGAGCGGATACCGGCCGCGCACGTCGGGGATGGCGGGCGGCGGCAGGAGGCCGACGGACTGGCTATGTTCCTCGCTGGCCTTGTAGAACACGTAGCCCAGCACCACCGGCCGGTGTTGCAGACTCGCGGCGAAGATCTTGTCGCGCTCGATCTGCGGGCGGATCTTGCTGGCCTCGCTCACGAAAGCCGAATCGTTCTTGAGGGCACCGGCGGACAGCTGGTCGAGGAGCGAGAGGTCGAAACTGCGGTCCGCCTCCGGGAAGGATACGTCGAACGCCACCAGCTTCACGTGGTAGCGGTCGAAGAGCTGGTCCATTAGGGTGGCGAACTTGTCGCGCGGCAGCGGCCATTGGCCCTGCTCCTTCAGAGTCTTGTCGTCGAGGTCCACGATGGCGATGCGCGGGTCGACCGTGCCCGGCATGGTGAGCCGGACCCGCGCGTCATAGGTGAAGCGCTCCAGCTGGTCCACCAGCCTCAAGGGGAGCGCACCGTGTATATAGACGACGAAACATAGGAACAAGGCCGCACTGATGGCGATCCTGGTGAGGAGGCGTGCGCTCAAGTGCTACCCCTGTAACACGTTTTTATGTCGCTTTAGTGTAGCCGAACAGGCCGATTAGGGAGTTTCGCCCCTTGAGGGGCCACGGGGGGCACCGTTATGATGCTTCGGTTAGGCTCCCTGCGGGGACGGGGACCGGACCGTTTCACCGTCGGCGACACTTAATTAGAAGATGCAGACCTTGCCACTACGCACACCGGATATGGAAGCCATGCTGCGGCGCTGGGGGAGCGCCCTGCAACGCTCGGGCCCGACGCTCGCCGCCGTGGTGCTGACCTTGCTCATCGCGTGGCTTTTGGCCGAGCTCACCTGGTCCTTCCTGCCCCGTCCCAAGACGGCTGACGCCCTGTCCGCTCCCGCGCCCACGGTGAGCGCGCACCGCGTCGACGCCGGCCGGATCGCCGACCAGCACCTCTTCGGCAGCGCCGCCGCCGGCGGCAACCTCGGCAACGCCCCCGACACCACCCTGGCGCTGACCCTGCACGGCATCGTGGCCGGCAAGCGGGCCAGCGATTCGCGCGCGCTCATCGTGGCCAACGGCGACGAAGAGCCTTACGCCGTCGGCGCCACGGTCCCGGGCGGCGCGGTGATCCGCGCCATCTTTCCCGACCGGGTGATGCTCGACCGCGGCGGACGGGTGGAGGCGCTCAGGCTGCCCAAGACCGACACCGGCGGCGCGGTGGCCGCCGCGGTGGAACAGCCGCTCCGGAACCTGGGCCCCTCCCCGCCCAGCGCCCCCCCGCTGCCCCAGAACCTGGGCGAACTGCGCCAGGCCATCAGCCAGAACCCACAGCGGCTCATGGACGTGATCCGCGCCATGCCCGTGCAGCAGGGGGGCAAGCTCACCGGCTACCGCATCTATCCCGCCGGCAACACGCCGGTGTTCGGGGAGCTCGGCCTGCATCCCGGCGACGTGGTGACGGCCGTGAATGGCATCCCCCTCACGGACCCCGCGCAGAGCATGCGCATCCTCTCCAGCATCAAGACCTCCGAGCAGATCAGCATCACCCTGCTGCGTAACGGCCAGCAGCAGACCCAGGTGCTGCAGATGCCTCCCGAGTCGGGATCGAGCGAGGGACCGGAGTCACCATAGGACCGAAGTGGCATGATGGACGCTATATATAATAAGGTGTGCGCGTGAGGCATTTTGTAAAATCCGGACGTCTGCTCCCGAACCCGCGCACCGCCGCCGGCATGCTCGCCTGCCTGCTGCTCGCCCTGTCGCTGGCCATCGCCCACGCCGATACCGGTGCGGGCGCCGGCGGCATCACCCTCAACTTCAAGGATGCGGACATCCGCGAAGTGGCCGCCACCATCGGCCAGATCACCCACAAGAACTTCATCATCGACCCGCGCGTGCAGGGCCGTGTCACCGTGGTGTCTGCGAAGCCCGTCAGCGCCGACGCGGTGTATGCCACCTTCCTGTCGGTGCTGGAAGTGCACGGCCTCGCCGCCGCGCCCGCCGGCGACATGATCAAGATCGTGCCTTCCCTCGAGGCGCGCCAGATGCCGGGTTATCCCTACAACTCCGGCACGCCGGGCGACGCGGTGGTGACCGAGGTCATCCAGATCAACAACGTCTCGGCGACCCAGCTCGTGCCGGTGCTGCGCCCGCTCATGTCCACCGAGGCGCAGCTCGCCGCCTACCCGCAGTCCAACGTGCTCATCGTCTCCGACCGGGCCAGCAACGTCACCCGCCTGCTCGACATCATCCAGCGCATCGACCAGGCGACGGACAGCGACGTCGAGGTCGTCCCGCTGCAGAACGCCCCGGCCGCGGACATGGTGCAGGTACTCACCTCGCTCATGCAGGCGGACACCAGCGGCCAGAACGGCTCACCCCTGAAGCTCGTGGCCGACGAGCGCACCAACAGCGTGCTCATCAGCGGCGACAAGGGCGAGCGCCTGCGGGTGCGCGCCCTGATCGCGCGCCTGGACCAGCCCCAGGAGAGCGGCAACACCCAGGTGGTGTACCTGAGCTACGCCAAGGCCAAGGACATCGCCGACGAACTCAAGGGCTACATCACCGACCTGCAGAAGCAGGCGGGCGGCAAGGCCGCGCCGGGCGGCGGCGCCACGAGCGACGTCTCCGTGATCCCGGACGAGCGCACCAACTCGCTCGTCATCACCGCCCCACCCAAGGCAATGCACTCCATGCAGGAGGTGATCGGCAAGCTCGACATCCGCCGCGCCCAGGTGCTGGTGCAGGCGATCGAGGCTGAACTCACCTCCGACAAGTCCGCCGAACTCGGCGTGACCTGGGTCGCCGACGCCGCCAACAACGGCGGCGTGGCCCTCACCGACTTCAGCAACACCGGGGCCAGCATCGCCGGTGTCGCCCAGTCGGCCCTCGCCGCCAGCAACAGCAGCAGCACGAGCGTCACCGGCTTCACCCCGCCCCAGGGCCTGACGCTCGGCGTCGGCAAGATCGCCAGCGGCGGCTTCAGCTTCGCGGCCCTGATCCGGGCGCTCGCTGGCGACGGCGAGACCAACATCCTGTCCACGCCGAGCGTGGTGACCCTGGACAACCAGGAGGCCACCATCAAGGTCACCCAGAAGGTGCCCTTCGTCACCGGCCAGTACACCGGCGCCACCACCGGCAGCACCACCGGCAGCGCGGTCATCAACCCCTTCCAGACCGTGGACCGGGAGGACGTGGGCATCACCCTCAAGATCACCCCACAGATCAACGAGGGTGACTCGGTGCAGCTCAAGATAGACCAGACCGTGTCGAATCTCACGGCCACCAGCGTCGGCGGCCAGCCGGTGACGGACAACCGCGAGATCACCACCAACATCCTCGCCAAGAGCGGCGAGATCGTGGTGCTGGGCGGGCTCATCGACAACGATCTCACCGAGTCGGAGCAGCAGGTGCCCGTGCTCGGCAGCATCCCGCTCATCGGCAACCTGTTCAAGTACCGCAGCACCACCAACACCAAGCGCAACCTGATGGTCTTCATCCAGCCAAGCATCCTGCGCGACAGCGAGACCGCCCAGTACTACACCAAGGATCGCTACAACTACTTCCGCGACCTGCAGCTGAAGAACCGCAGCCCGGTGGAACTCATGCCGGGCAGCCAGCGACCGCTCCTGGACGACCTGCAGCAACTCGACAAGCAGCGACCCGCCGTGCCGCCGCAGATGGGAGCGCCCGCCCCCGTCTCCACACAGGTGCCGGCGAAGGCCGCCAAGCTCCCGTCTCCCACGGTCGCGACCCACGGAGCTCCCGTCGTGACGAGGGCGACTGCGACGCCCAAGCCTGCCGCGGCCCCGTCGCCGACGCCCGCACCTCACGCCCACACCGCCGCGGCATCCACCGCCGTCACCCGCACGCCGGCCCCCGCCGCCGCCAGCCATGGACCCGAACAGCATCCCCCCGGTGACTGAGGCCGCGCCGGTCGCGGCGCGGAACATCCCCTTCTCCTTCGCCAAGCGCCACGGCGTGCTGCTGGAGGCCGTGGAGGAAGGTCACGCCAGGCTCGTACACCGCGACGACGTGAGCAACGAGGCGCTCCTGGAGGCGCGCCGAGTCCTGGGTCTGCCGCTCAGGCTGCGCGAAGTGAGCCGCGAGGAGTTCGACGCGCTGCTGCAGCAGGCCTACGAGGGCCAGTCCGGCAGCGCCATGATGATGGACGACCTGGACGGCAGCCTCGACCTCGACAGCATCGCCCAGGCGCTACCGGAACCGGAAGACCTGGTCGAGAGCGAGGATGACGCGCCCATCATCCGGCTCATCAACGCCCTGCTCACCGAGGCCGTGAAGGAGAATGGCTCCGACATCCACATCGAACCCTTCGAGAACCGGCTGGTGGTACGCTTCCGGGTGGACGGCGTGCTGCGCGTGGTGTTGGAGCGCAAGCTCGGCGTCGCGCCGCTCGTGGTCTCGCGCATCAAGGTGATGGCGAAGCTCGACATCGCCGAGAAGCGCCTGCCCCAGGATGGCCGCATCTCCATCCGCATCGCCGGCCGCGCCGTGGACGTGCGCGTCTCCACCATCCCCTCCGGCCACGGCGAGCGCGTGGTGCTGCGCCTGCTCGACAAGCAGGCGGGCCGCCTCGACCTCGAGCACCTGGGGATGAACCCGGCCACCCGCGAGCTCATCAGCGACCTCATCCAGAAGCCCCACGGCATCATCCTGGTGACCGGGCCCACGGGCTCCGGCAAGACCACCACGCTATACGCGGGCCTGACGCGCCTCAACGACCGCAGCCGCAACATCATGACCGTCGAGGACCCGATCGAGTACTACCTCGACGGCATCGGCCAGACCCAGGTGAACGCACGGGTGGAGATGACCTTCGCCCGCGGCCTGCGCGCCATCCTGCGCCAGGACCCGGACGTGGTGATGGTGGGCGAGATCCGCGACCTGGAGACCGCCGAGATCGCGGTGCAGGCGAGCTTGACCGGCCACCTCGTGCTCTCCACGCTGCACACCAACACCGCCGTGGGCGCCGTCACGCGCCTGCGTGACATGGGCGTCGAGCCCTTCCTGCTCTCCTCCTCCCTGCTCGGCATGCTGGCCCAGCGCCTGGTGCGCCTGCTCTGCCCCGACTGCAAGCAGGCTTACACGGCCGGTGAGCGCGAGTGCCAGGTGTTCAACCTGGCGCGCAACAAGCCGCCGACCCTCTACAAGCCAGTGGGCTGCGAGAACTGCAAGCGCACCGGCTACCGGGGCCGCACCGGCATCTACGAGATGGTGGTGGTGGACGACGAGATGCGCGGCATGATCCATGACGGCAGCGGCGAGCAGGCGCTGGAGAAACAGGCCCGCAAGTCGACCCCCAGCATCCGCGACGACGGCCTGCGCCTGATCCTCGCCGGCGAGACCAGCGTCGAGGAAGTCTTGCGCGTCACGCGCGAGGGTTGAGGATGGGCGCCTTCGCCTACGTCGCATTGGACGGCCGCGGCCGGGAACTCAAGGGCGTGCTGGAGGGCGACACCCCCCGCCAGGTGCGCCAGCAACTCCGCGAACAGGGCCTGACGCCCCTCGAGGTGATCGAGGCCGCCACCCAGGAGAGCAACGCGCCGCGCAGCTTCGGCATGCAGCGCGGCATCAGCGCCACCGACCTCGCGCTCGTCACCCGCCAGCTTGCCACCCTGGTGCGCTCCGCCCTGCCGGTGGAGGAAGCACTGCTGGCCGTCTCCCAGCAGACCGAAAAGCCGCGCTTGAAGAGCATGCTGCTCGCCGTGCGCGCCCGGATCATGGAGGGCCATACCCTGGCCTCGGGCCTGGGCCAGTTCCCGCATGTGTTCCCGGAGATCTTCCGTGCCACGGTCGCGGCCGGCGAGCACACCGGCCATCTGGACGGGGTGCTGGAGCGCCTGGCCGATTACGCCGAGAACCGCCAGCAGCTGCGCCAGAAGCTGCAGCTCGCCATGATCTACCCGGTCATCCTCACGGTCATGGCCGTGTGCATCGTCACCGGCCTGCTGGTGTACGTGGTGCCCCAGGTGGTGCAGGTGTTCGAACACACCGGCCAACAGCTGCCGATCCTCACCCGCGGCCTCATCGCCCTGAGCAACTTCATCCGCGCCTACGGCATCCTGCTGCTGATCGCCATCGCTGTAGCGGTGTATACGGTGCGCCGCATGCTCAAGAAGCAGGACGTGCTGCGCCGCTGGCACCTCACCCTGCTCGGCCTGCCGCTCTTCGGCAGGCTCACCCGCGGCGTCAACACTGCGCGCTTCACCCGGACACTCAGCATCCTCGCTGGCAGCGGCGTACCGGTGCTGGAGGCCCTGCGCATCGCCGGTGAGGTGGTAGTCAACATCCCCATGCGCGAGGCGGTGGATGAGTCAGCCCGCCGCGTGCGCGAGGGCGCATCCATCAGCCAGTCCCTGGCCCGCAGCCGGCTGTTCCCGCCCCTGGTAGTGCACCTCATCGCCAGCGGCGAATCCAGCGGCCAGCTGGATGCCATGCTCGAGCGCGCCGCCGTGAACCAGGAGCGGGAACTCGAGACCCTCATCTCCACCATGCTCGGCATCCTCGAGCCCCTGCTGATCCTGGTGATGGGCCTCGTAGTGCTGCTCATCGTCCTCGCCATCCTGCTGCCCATCTTCGACTTGAACCAGCTGGTCCATTGACCCAAAGGTGATCCGCGTGAAACCGTCCGCCCTCCTCCTGCTCACACTCCTCGCCCCCGCCGCGGCCTTCGCCGACGCCCCCAACTTCAAGTACGACTACCTGGAAGCGGGGCACCTCAACGTCTCGCCCCAGAACGACCAGAACGGCAAGGGCAACTACGTGGGCCTCTCCTACAGCATCTTCGATGGCGTACAGGTCACGGGCAGCTACGCGCGGCTCGACTACGACTCCACCCCGGGCAAGCCCACGGCCAAGGACTATACGTTCGGATTCACCGGCGAATCCCGCCTCACGGACGACACCGATGCCTACACCGACGTGCTGTACGTGAACGACCAGGTCGACAACCAGGGCGTGAGCACCACCGAGAACGGCTACCGCCTGGAGATCGGCCTGCGCCGCGCGCTGACGAGCTGGGCGGAGCTGGACGGCTTCCTCGCCCACGACTACCTCAACACGTCCGACAACGAGATCGGCCTCGGTGCCATGTTCGACCCGGTGCCCTGGTTCGCCTTGGGCCTCTCCTACGCCCACAACAACGCCTACACCAACACCACAACCCTCAGGTTGCGGCTGTATTTCTGATTCAAGTTGAGTGAGTTAAACGCGGCTAGCGCCACAGCATTGGTGTGCAGCATTGTGGGCGGTGGATTCCATCTGCTGACAGGTCAGATTGCATCTAGATGGGAATTCTTTTTCTTTGACCAGCTTTAGTAAAACATCAAGACGCAGATAGTTTTCTCAATGTAAGATTCGGAAACCGGCCTACGCCCTCTTGCCATTTTTATATTTTGCGTATACCGTCTCTCACAAGACCGCGTCATAGTCCAAGGAATAGCGGCAGGGATGCTTACAACACTGCGCACAAGCGAAATCCATGGCGATTTCAATACCTACCGGGTTGCGCCTGGAGTATTGGTGTCTCTGTTTAATCTTTATGGGAATCCGGTGCCGAAAGCTGATTGGCACCCTACAACCAGAAGGAGATTTATATGATTCGTCGTTTATCTGTTGGCGCTTTAGTCGCCATCGGCTTGATGAGCGCTTCCGTCAATGCATCCGCTGGAGACTACGTCACCAAGGTTGAGCTGTGTGGGCCGAATCAGAACTTGATATTTCTTCAATCCGGAACAGTCCTGGTAGAGGACTTCCTCGATAATGTCCATATGAGTACAGGCTTGTACGATCAAATTTATGCCATGGCGCTGGAATTGCTTTCGAGTGGCAGACAAGTTGGCTATTACAACAATCTTAAAACCGAAAATTTCTGCGGTGTTAACGCGATCGAAATCAGCGTATTTGAAGCGACAAACACACCATAACGATGCTCTAACGCCTGAAGAGGCCCGACCCCTTCGGCGCACCCGACGGCGGCTTGAGGCGAAGGAGCAGATCCGCATCGTGCTGGAGGATTTGAGGAGCGAAGCCAGTATCGCCGAGGTCTGCCGACGGGAATGCATCAGCCCGAACCTGTACTACAGCTGGAGCAAGGAGCTTCTGGAGGCCGACAAGCGGCGGCACCCAACGGCAGGCGATGGCAGGAGGGACGCGCTTGGTGTGTCACCCCAATGATCCGGACGATTGGTATTTCTTTGCCTGACCCGGTCCCGCTATAACGAAACCAGGGACATA
>DASUBN010000147.1:0-2447 GCA_035763245.1 Gammaproteobacteria bacterium
GCAGCGAACGCTGGTCCAAATCTCTGTTGTTAAGGTCAGAAGTCGTGCAGAACCGAAGAAGGTTAAACCTGGGGAATCTCTCTCTCCTCCTGGTCTTCACCTGGCCTCACACTGGTCCAAAAACGGCTGCCAGGAGCAGGAGAGTCTTTCTTCTCGTCTAGTAAGCAACATACAACAGTCGGCCTCGATCTGCATGTTTATTTTCAACAACAGTGCGCGGTGTTGACCGAAACAACAGTAACCTCTTCGACAACGCGCATCCGTCCTGCTGATCGTGTCCGTTTTACTCCGCAGACATCGTCCAGCAGCTGCACATTGGCACCCGATGCTAGATCGCCGCTGCGGCGGTGTCAATTCCTCGGCGCTGTGCGTTGTGACCCAACTGTAATGTTTTTTCCAACTGCGATTCCCGAATCAAAACCCGGCGCTCTTTGCCGTAGAACTATCTCATGGAACCCGCCTGGCTCGATCGCCTCCGCAACGTCATCTGGCAACAAGCCAGGCCCGTCGACAAATTTGGTCACCAGCCCCGCCTCCAGGCGCTCATCGAATCCGTCGGCGACGGCCTCCAATACGATCGCGACGTCGTGCTCGCCGCCGCCTGGCTCCATGACCTCGGCGTCTTCGTCGGCCATCGCCCCGAAGATCCCGAACAACTCGCCCGCTGGGATCACGTCGCCTACGCCTGCGCCCACGCCCCCCAGATCCTCCGCGACGCCGGCTTCCCCGAAGCGAAGATCCCCGCCGTGCTCCAGGTCATCCGCGAGCACCAGCCCAAAGACCAGCCCACCTCCGCCGAAGCCACCATCCTGCGCGATGCCGACATCCTCGAGCAGCTTGGCGCGGTCGCCATCCTGCGCACGGGCAGCAAGGTCGGCCGCGACACGCGCTTTCCCCGCTTCACCGATGCCGTCGCCGCGCTCCGCCGCAGCCTCGAACACCTCCCCGGAGAGATCCGCCTGCACACCACGCGCCGCCTCGCCGAGCCGCGCATTGTCGTCCTCCAGGCCTTCCTCACCGCCGTCGAAGACGAATCCGGCCCCAGTCTCTTCTGAAATCTGCCGCCGGCCGCTAGAATCGAGGAGAACCTGCCCGGCATGACCACCGCCATCGAGCACAGTCCCGCCCTCCTCGCCCGCATCAGCGACCGCACCGCCCAGGTGGGCATCGTCGGCATGGGCTACGTCGGTCTGCCTTTGGCGCTGCTCTTCAATGAGCAGGGATTCCCCGTCACCGGCTTCGACATCGACGCCGCCAAGGTCTCCACCCTCAACGCCGGCGGCTCCTACATCGTCCGCATCCCCGCCACCGAAATTCAGTCCGCCCGCGGCCGCGGCTTCGCCGCCACCAGCGACTACGCCGCCATCAGCCGCATGGACGCCGTCATCATCTGCGTCCCCACCCCCCTCGACGAATTCCACGAGCCCGACCTCAGCTACATCACCGGAACCGCTCAGGCCATCGCTCCTCACCTCCGCACCGGCCAGCTCATCATCCTCGAAAGCACCACCTATCCCGGCACCACCCAGGAGCTGCTCATCCCGCTCCTCGAATCCGGCAATCCCCACGGCCTCCGCTCGGAATCCGCCTCCGGCGCCGCCGGCTTTTACGTCGCCTTCTCGCCCGAGCGCGAAGACCCCGGCAACGACACCGTCGCCCGCCGCGATATCCCCAAAGTGATCGGCGGCATCGGCCCGGCCTCCCAGCAGCTGACCTCCGCCCTCTACGGCAGCATCTTCAACCGCACCGTGCCCGTCTCCTCGCCCGCTGCCGCCGAGATGACCAAGCTCCTCGAAAACATCTACCGCTGCGTCAACATCGCCCTCGTGAACGAGCTCAAGCAGCTCTGCGAGCGCATGGGCATCGACATCTTCGAAGTCATCGACGCCGCCAAAACCAAACCCTTCGGCTTCCAGGCCTTCTATCCCGGCCCCGGACTCGGCGGCCACTGCATCCCCATCGACCCCTTCTACCTCTCCTGGAAGGCACGCCAGTTCGATTTCCACACCCGCTTCATCGAACTCGCCGGCGAAATCAATACCCGCATGCCGTGGTACGTCATCGAGAAGACCGCCGAGGCCCTCAACACCCACCGCAAGCCCCTCAACGGCTCCCGCATCCTCGTCCTCGGCGTCGCTTATAAAAAGGACATCGACGACCTCCGCGAGTCGCCCGCCCTCACCATCATCGAATTACTCCAGAAGCGCGGCGCCCATGTCGCCTACAACGACCCCTACTTCCCCCGCGTCGGACACGGCCGCCACTACGCGCTCGATATGAACTGCGCCCCCCTCGACAACCTCGCCGGCTACGACTGCGTCCTCATCGTCACCGACCACTCCAGCTACGACTACCCGCGCATCGTCCGCGAATCGCAGCTGGTCATCGACACCCGCAACGCCACCCGCGGTCTCGACGCCAAAAACGTCGTCCGCTGCTGACGATCG
>DASUBN010000148.1:0-9570 GCA_035763245.1 Gammaproteobacteria bacterium
CGCCGCACCAGCGAGCGTGAGCCGCGCCAGGATCTCATCCCCTACGCCGTGGACGTGGTCTGTCTTGACCAGCCCGGCATCGTGTTCAACCTGGCCAACTTCTTCACCGAACGCGACATCGGTATCGCCGAGCTCTCCACCCGCAGCTACCCGGCCGCCCACACCGGCGCACCCATGTTCGCCGTGCAGATGTCCGTCAACATCCAGGCCGATATACATATCGGGCGGTTGCGCGAAGAGTTCATGGATTTCTGCGACGACCTGAACCTGGACGCCATCATGGAACCCATCAAAGGATGACCAGAGTATGAGTAAGATCGCCGTCGGCAAGCCAGTACCGGATTTCACCCTGCCCGCCACCGGCGGCAAGGTCCTCGGCCCGACCTCGTTCCGCGGCAAGAACGTGGTGCTCTACTTCTATCCCAAGGATGACACCCCGGGCTGCACTCTCGAAGGTCAGGATTTTAACGCGAAGCTGGGGAAGTTCACCCGCAAGAACGCGGTGGTGCTCGGCGTCTCGCGTGACAACCTGAAGTCCCACGACAAGTTCTGCGACAAATTCGGCTTCCGCTTCGACCTGCTCGCCGACGAGGAGGAGAAGGTCTGCACGATGTTCGGAGTGGTGAAAGAGAAGAACATGTATGGCAAGAAGGTGTGGGGCATCGAACGCAGCACCTTCCTGATCGACCCGAAGGGCATCCTGGTGCGGGAGTGGCGCAAGGTGAAAGTACAGGGCCACGCCACCGAGGTGCTTGAGGCTCTTGGAGGTTCCGCCGTGCCGGTGAAGCCGGCACCTAGGAAGCGTCCTGGCAAGAAACGTCCTACCGGACGCGTTAAGAAGAAAACCACCCGGGGCAAGAGCAAGTGAGCAAGACGAAGCGCGGCGCGAAACCGCAACAACGACTCTACGTCATCGACACCAACGTGCTCATGCACGACCCTACAGCCCTGTTCCGCTTCCAGGAACACGACATCTTCGTGCCCATGGTGGTACTGGAAGAGCTCGATGCCGGCAAGAAAGGCGTCACCGAAGCTGCGCGCAACGTACGTCAGGTGAGCCGTTTCCTGGACGACATGATGCGCGATGTGAGCAAAGCGGAAATCGACGCCGGCATCGTCATCCAGAATCTGCAGAACCCCGCTACCCCGGTGGCCACCGGCGGTCGACTCTTTTTCCAGACCGAATCCCTGCCCTCGGTGCTGCCGGACTCTCTGCCCGGCAACAAGCCGGACAATGACATCCTCGGCACCACCCTCGCCCTGCAGCAGCGGCACGCCGGCACCCGCGTGACGCTCGTCTCCAAGGACATCAACCTGCGCATCAAGGCGGCGGTGCTCGGCATCCACGCCGAAGACTACTTCAACGATAAGGCCCTGGATGACCTCGACCTGCTGTTCACCGGTATGGAGGAGCTGCCCGGGGATTTCTGGGATCGGCACAGCAAGGACATGGAATCCTGGCAGCAGGAAGGCCGCACCTGGTACCGCATCCGCGGTCCGCTGGTGAAGGACTGGCATCCCAACCAGTGCCTGTACAGCGACAATTTCGAGGCCATCGTGCGTGGTATCGACGACCGCGGTGCGCTCCTGGAGCTGACGCGTGACTACCGGGGTATACGCCACACCGTGTGGGGCATCAACGCCCGCAACCGGGAGCAGAACTTCGCCTTGAACCTACTGCTCGATCCCAACGTGGACTTCGTCACTCTCCTGGGTTCCGCCGGTACCGGCAAGACGCTCCTGGCACTGGCTGCCGCCCTCGCCCAGACGCTGGAACAGAACCGCTACCGCGAGATCATCATGACCCGCGTCACGGTGCCCTTGGGCGAGGACATTGGCTTCCTGCCGGGCACCGAGGAGGAGAAGATGACTCCCTGGATGGGCGCGCTCATGGACAACCTGGAAGTGCTCACCCAATCCGGCGAGGGCGGCGAATGGGGCCGGGCCGCGGCCAGCGACCTCTTGCGCAGCCGCATCAAGATCCGTTCCATGAACTTCATGCGCGGCCGCACCTTCCTGAACCGCTACATCATCCTGGACGAGGCCCAGAACCTCACCCCCAAGCAACTCAAGGCGCTCATCACTCGCGCCGGCCCGGGCACCAAGATCGTCTGCATCGGAAACGTCTCCCAAATAGACACTCCTTACCTGACCGAGACCACCTCAGGTCTGACCTTCGTAGTGGACCGTTTCAAGCACTGGCCGCATTCCGGGCATGTCACCCTGCTCCGGGGTGAGCGCTCACGCTTGGCGGATTTTGCCTCGGACACCCTGTAGCTGCGCGGCCGGATGGGTTCAGGTGCTTACAATTTGGGTCCGCCTATGCTTAAATCTGACGATAAACTCCCGCTCTCTCAGAGGGTTGTAAAGATGAATAAGAAGCAGTTCTCCTTGGGGATCCTGTCCGGAGCCACCGCTGCCTTGGCACTCCTGGCCTCCGGCACCGCCTCCGCCGCCAACTTCCAGCTCACCGAGATGAGCGCCGCGAGCCTGGGTCGCGCGCACTCTGGTGGCGCCGCGGCGGCGGAAGACGCCTCGAGCATCTGGTACAACCCGGCTGGCCTCGAGGAACTCAAGAACTCCGAGATCCTGGGCGGCTATGCTTTGATCCGCTTCGGCGCCGACTTCAGCAAGACCTCCGCCACCGACGCCATCGGCCAGCCGCTCTCCGGCGGCAACGGCGGCAGCGTCGGCAAGCTCGGCGGTCCGCTGTTCGTGTACTACTCGAAGCCCTTGACCGACAACCTCACCTTCGGCTTCGGGCTCAACACGCCCTTCGGCCTGGCCACCAAATACAACAACGACTCCATCTTCCGCTACCAAGCCATCTACAGCAGCGTGTCGGTGCTGAACTACAATCCGACGCTGGCCTGGAAGGTCGCCCCGAACTTCTCGCTGGGCTTCGGCATCGACTACCAGCAGATGAACGTGAAGCTCACCAACGCGGTGGACTTCGGCGCCATCTGCTTCGGCGAGCTCAACCCCGTGGTCTGCACGGCCAATGGTCTCACGCCACAGGGACACGATGGCTTCTTCTCGGCCCAGGCCAGCGGCCACGGCACCGGCTGGAACTTCGGCGCCTTGTGGGATATCAACAGCGACATGCGCCTCGGTTTCTCCTACCGCTCGAAGGTCAGCCATGATCTGAGCGGCAACGCCTCGTTCACCAACGTGCCGACGTTGTTCACCGGCATCACCCAGTTCGAAAACCAGGGCATCTCCTCGTCCTTCGAGACGCCGCGCATCATCTCCCTGAGCTACCTCCAGAAGCTCAACGACCAGTGGACCCTGACAGCTGACTGGTCCAACACCGGCTGGAGCAGCTTCAGCAACCTCACCATCAACTTCGCCAACACGGGCACCACCCCGGTGACGGTGGACGAGGGCCTCTCCAACTCCAACCGCTTCAGCGTCGGGGCGGACTACCAGTACAACCAAGCTTGGACCTTCCGTGGCGGCCTGGCCCTGGACAAGACCCCGGTGCCGGATCCCACCGCACCCTGCAACACCGCCAGCGAGAGCGCGACTACCTGCAGCAACGCGGTGAACGCCAGCCGCACCGCGCGCTTGCCTGACGACACGCGCCGCTGGATTGCGCTCGGCGCCAGCTGGCATGTCAACGATCACTCCCAGTGGGATCTCGGCTATGCCCACCTCTTCCTCGGCGGCAGCATCCCCTTCAACCAGCTGAACGCCAACGGCGAGGACCATATCGTCGGCAGCTTCAAAGCGGATGCGGACATCCTGGGCCTGGACTACCGCTATCAGTTCTGAGCTTGAACTGGTTTTGAATCTGAAAAGCCCCCGTCAGGGGGCTTTTTATTTGCCGGACGATTGTTACCAGCGGTTACACAAGGTCTTGCGGCGACCCGCATGACAACCGGGAAAGCCACGGGCGCGGACGTCAACCGGCGTGCGATAATGGCGTCAGTATGCTTGCTGGCGCCCGCTACCGGCCTGCCACGGTGACCTAAGCCTTGAAACGCCCTCTGCCGACCTTAAGCGCCTGCCTCATCGCCGCCTGCTTCACCGCCGCCGCGGCCTGGGCCGATTCCGCCCCGCCTGATGTCCCGATGGCCACGCTACAAAACCTGCCGGCGCCTCCGCCCGGTGATGCACCGTCTCAGGCCGGCGGCAGCGACTTCAACCTGCCTCAAATCGGGGAAGCCGGCGCCGACGTCGTGACCCCTCAGCAGGAGTACTCCATCGGTCTGCAGGTGATCAATGAACTGCGCGACGCCGGTTTCATCGTCGGCGACCCCCTGTTGCACGAATACATCGAGAACCTCGGACGCTCGCTCTCGTCCCACAGCGACAACCCTGAACTCAACTTCGGCTTCTACATCATCGATGACCCGGAGATCAATGCCACCACCCTCCCCGGCGGCTTCATCGTGGTGAACAGCGGCTTGTTCCTCATGACAGACAGCGAGGACGAGCTCGCCGGCGTGATCGCCCACGAGATCGGCCACGTCACCCAGCGCCACCTGGCACGTCAGCTGGAGGACCAGAAGGACCGCAGCTTCCTGGATTTCGCCACCATGCTGGCCGGCATCCTCGCGGCTACCAAGACCAGCGACCCGGATGTGGCCATGGGGGCCCTCGCCACGGCCCAGGGCAGCATCATCCAGCATCAGATCAACTACACCCGCGGCGACGAAGCCGAGGCCGACCGGGTCGGCATCGCCACCCTGGCGCGCGCCGGTTATCAGCCCGAGGGGCTGATCGACTTCTTCACCAAGATGGAGAGTCTCTCCTCGCTCAACGGGTATGACCGGATCCCCTCTTTTCTTCTAGATCACCCGCTGGATCTCACCCGCATCGCGGAGGCCAAAAGCCGCGCGGAACAGCTGCATGTGCCGCCGCGTCCCGACAGCCGCGACTACGTGCTCATGAAGGCGCGGCTGAAGGCGCTCCAGGACGACAGCACCCAGAGCCTGCAGGCATACTTCGAGGCCGGAGTGAGTTCCAGCCATGGGTGGGACCAGGCCGCCAAACGGTACGGTCTCGCCCTCGTCTATGGGCGCGAAGGCCGCTACGCCGATGCCTCCACCATCATGGCCTCGCTCGCCTCTGAATACGATGATGTGACCGCTTTCCGCATCGGCCTCGCCAACAACGAGATGCAGGCCGGAAAAACCGCCGAGGCCATCAGGACCTACCAAGCGGCGCTGCGCCTATTCCCGGACAGCAAGCCGTTGATCCTGAGTTATGCGAACGATCTCATCGAGGCGGGCAGACCTAAGGACGCTACCGACTTGCTCGCCACCCTCACCACGGGCCGGCAGGCGGATCCTGAGGCGCTGCGTCTCTCGGCCAAGTCTTATGACAAGTTGGACGACAGTGCCGACTCCCACTACTACATGTCCGAATACTACCTCGCGAGCGGCTCGCCCAGCGACGCCGTGGACCAGCTGCGCATCGCTCTAGCTACTCCGGGCTTGAGCAGCGTGCAGCAGCAGCGCTACCGTGCGCGCCTGCACCGCATGGAACAGGCCGCGCGCCAGGCGCGGGAAGACGCAGAGAACGGACCTTGAACACCTGTCGCCCACTGCGACCAGGCGGCACAACCTGCTAGGATACGCAGGTCCAGTCTCGAGGAATTCCCATGTCCGAACCCGCGCGCCGTCCCCTGCGGCCACGCGTGACTATGGCCCTGATGCTGGCCGCGAGCCTGCTAGCTGGCTGCGCCAGCGCTCCACCCGATTACGTCACCCAGACCAAAGACCCCTGGGAGAAGATGAACCGGGCCATCTACAGCTTCAACGACAAGCTGGACAAGGCCGTCGTGCGCCCCGTGGCCAGCACCTACACGCGCGCCGTGCCCGAACCCGCCCGCAACCGCTTCCACGACTTCCTCACCAACCTCTACGAGCCGGTGACGGTGTTCAACGACCTCTTGCAAGGCAAGGTCAAGCAGACCCTGCAGGACACCGGCCGTTTTCTGGTCAACACCACCGTCGGCCTGTTCGGCTTCTTCGATGTGGCCCAGCACGTGGGCCTACCCCATCATGACGAGGACTTCGGCGAGACCCTGGCCCATTGGGGCGTGCCTTCGGGCCCCTACCTGGTGCTGCCGATATTGGGACCCAGTACGGTACGTGACACCGGCGGCCGCGGCGTGGACCTCTACTTGAATCCACCCATGGACAAGCTGCCGCCCCGCTATCGCAACGGTGCGGTGGTCATGTATGGCCTGGATACCCGCGTGGGCTTGATGCAGGCCAACGCCAGCATCGACAGCGCCTATGATCCCTACACCTTCGTGCGCGACGCCTATATCCAGAACCGTCGCTACAACATCTACGACGGCAACCCGCCCGAGCAGGACGAGTATCAGGACTACGAGGATGAGAGCGCACCGGCGGCGGCGAGCGCAGCTGCGCCTACCGCAACAAGCGCCCCGGCGCCGACGACAGCCGCCCCCGCGGCCGGGAGCAGTGCCAAAGCCGCCACCGCGGCGCCGCCGGCTGCTACGTCGCCACCGCCCGTGAAAGAACGCGAGTGAGACTGCAGAACAGTTTGAACGGCTGCGCTGTTTGATTGCGCTGGGGGCTGCTTCCTAAGTCCGATCTGGCCTTCCCCGGCGTGAACTGAAGTGTCTACCTGGTCCAGGCCGGGCCTTTTGTCCAGCCGTCCAATCGCTACGCGTCCTCACCCCGTCGGCAATAGCTTGTCCACTTCGCTGATGCGCGCCAATGCCATGGCTTGAGCCGGTAGATGACGCAGCACGAGCTTGCGGTGTTCCCGGTGTGCCCAAGCGGCCCACTCCACCAGAAGCGCCAAACCGGCGCTGTCGGTGGCCTCCACCTCCTGCAGGTCCAGTTCGATGTGCTTCGCGTCCCCGAACAGGGCGAGGCTCGCATCCAGCGCCTTGCCCGCCGTATCGAAGGACAACGGGCCCTGGACGCGGAAACATCCCGCGCCGGCCGGCTCGAACGTCACCTCGGCTGTCATCGGCCGGTGCCCTTGGCCGGGGGCTGCACCGCGCCGCCGGCCGACTCGGTGTTGAGGCGCTGGATGAGCTCATCCAGGCCCTTCTGCTGGATCTCGGGCCCGAACTGGTTACGGTAGTTGAGTACGTACGAGATGCCCTCGATGGTCACGTCGAAGGCCTTCCAGCTGCCGGTCTTGTTGCTCATCACGTAGTCAACTTCTACCGGCGGCCCGTTCTCGCGCAGCACCTTGGTGCGCACGCGCGCCTGACTGGGGTCGGTGCCCTGCTGCCAGGGCGAGACCTGCACGTTGTTGTCGGAATAATTGCCCTTCAGCAACGCATCCGCGTAGCTGTGCACGAGGTACTTGTAGAACGCATCCTGGAAGGCCTTACGCTGCGCATCCGTGGCGTTGCGCCAGGCCTGGCCGAGCACCAGGCGCGAAGCCATCCCGAAGTCGAAATGCGGCAGCAATATCTTGCCCACGAGGTCGTAGAGCTCCTGTGGATTCTTCTCCAGCTCAGCCTTCTTGCTGTTCACGGCCGCGAACAGGTCCTTGGCCGTCTGTTGCACGATCTGGTCCGGAGCCTCTCCGGCGGGTGCCGTATCCGCGCCGGCCGCGAAGCTCGCGGTGAGGAGGAGCGCGCCGATGAAGAGTGAGTTTCGCATCATTTGCCACCTGAGGATGAAGGCTTGGCGCTGTTGGACAGGAACTGTCCGATGAGGTTCTCTAATACCAACGCGGGCTGCGTGTATTGGATGACGCTGCCGTTCTTGAGGTAGGTGTCGGATCCGCCTGGGCTCAATCCGACATATTGCTCGCCCAGCAGACCCGAAGTCAGGATGCTCGCCGTGGTGTCGTCCGGTATCTGGTTGAAGTGACCGTTCATCTGCAGCGTGACGACCGCATCGAAAGTCTTGGGATCGAGTGTGATCTTGGTCACGCGACCCACTTCCACGCCCGCCAGGGTCACCTGGGCGCGTTCCTTCAGGCCACCAATGTTGGTGAAGTTCGCGGTCACCGCGTAGCCCGCCTCGCCGTAGGATTTGATGTTGGTGGCGCTCGTGGCGATCACATAGAGCGCGGCGAAACCCAGGATGATGAAGAATCCCGTGACGATCTCGATGGTGCGCGTCTGTTTCATGGTACGTACCCTCAGAACATGAATGCGGTTAGCAGGTAATCCAGCGCCAGCACCGCCAGCGCGCTATTGACCACGGTACGGGTGGTTGCCCGGCTCACGCCCTCCGCCGTCGGCTGGGCGTAGAAACCCTCGAACACGGCGATCAGCGTGCAGGCGATGCCGAACACGATGCTCTTGATGACGCCGCTGCGAAAATCGTCATGCAGGTCCACGTTGGTGTGGATCTGGGACCAGAACGAGGCGATGTCCACGTGCATGAGCTTCACGCCCACGAGGTAGCCGCCGAGCACGCCCACGGCGTTGAAGATGCCCACCAAGAGCGGCATGGAGATCACCCCGGCCAGGAAGCGCGGCACCACCACGCGGCGGATCGGATCCACGGCCATCATCTCCATGCCCGCGAGCTGCTCGGTGGCGCGCATCAGGCCGATCTCGGAGGTGAGCGCGGTACCGGCGCGGCCGGCGAAGAGCAACGCCGTGACCACCGGTCCCAGCTCGCGCAGCAGCGACAAAGCCACCAGCGTGCCAAGAGCGGAGGTGGCGGCGAATTTCGACAGTGTGTTGTACCCCTGCAGGCCCAGCACCATGCCGACGAACAGGCCCGAGACCATGATGAGCACCAGCGACAGGGCCCCCACGTTGAAGACCTGCTGGAAGATCAGCGCCGGGCGCGCCAGGGCCTGGGGCGTGAGACGCAACAGCTTCAACAGGAACAATCCTGAAGCGCCCAGCATCTGCAGGAAGCCGAGGATGATGTAGTAGGCCTCACGCAGCAATTTCATCGGGCACCCTCCTCGCCCAGGAGTTGGGCGGCCAGGTCCGGCGCCGGGTAATGGAACGGCACCGGACCGTCCGCCAGGCCCTTCATGAACTGGCGCACCCAGGCCGATTTGTTCTGCTCCAGCTCCTCGGGTGTGCCATAGGCCACCACCTTGCCCTCGGAGATGAGGTAGCTCTGGTCCGAGACCGAGCTCACCTCCGCCACGTCATGGGACACGATGATGCTGGTAAGCCCCAGGCTGTCGTTGAGCTGGCGGATGAGGCGCAGGATCACGCCCATGGAGATGGGATCGAGGCCCGTGAAGGGCTCGTCGTAGAAGATGATCTTCGGGTCCATGGCGATGGTGCGCGCCAGGGCCACCCGCCGCGCCATGCCGCCGGAAAGCTCTGTGGGCATGAGGTTGAAGGCGCCCCGCAGGCCCACTGCCTGCAGCTTCATGAGCACGATGTGGCGGATCAGGCTCTCCGGCAGGCGCGTGTGCTCGCGCAGCGGGAAGGCCACGTTCTCGTAGACGCTGTAGTCGGTGAACAGGGCGCCGTTCTGGAACAGGAAGCCCATCTCCCGGCGCAGCTCGTAGAGGGCATCGGCCGAGAGCCGCGGCACGTTCTTGCCGTCCACCAATACCCGGCCCCGGTCGGGCAGCACTTGCCCCGTCATGATGCGCAGCAGGGTCGTCTTGCCGGTCCCTGAAGGCCCCATGATAGCGGTG
>DASUBN010000149.1:0-10389 GCA_035763245.1 Gammaproteobacteria bacterium
CCAGGCCCCCGAGCTGCTCTCCGCGGACCGCAGGATCATCCAGGAGCTTCAGCAACTCAGCTCCCATAGCTGCCGGGCTCGCGTCATATTGCAGGAACTCCGGCACCAACCGCCGTTCCGCCAGCAGGTTGGGCAGGGAGACGTAGGGGACCTTGAGGAGATCGAAGGCGCGGATGAAGGCATAGCTCAGGGTGGAGAGCTTGTAGGCCACCACCATGGGGCATTCGATCAGCATGGCCTCCAGCGCCGCGGTACCCGAAGCCAGCAGTACCGCGTCCGCCGCGCCGAGCACATCCCGCGAATGGCCTTCCACCAGGGTCAGGGCTAAGTCTGGTGCATACATGCGGATCTGCCGCTTCAGGAGCTCGTTGAGCTTGGGTGTCGCCGCCGGTACGGCGAACCGCAGGCCCGGCTTCTTGGCGGCAAGCCATTGGGCGGTGTCCAGGAACAGCTTGCCGAGCCGCTCCACTTCCGTGCCGCGGCTGCCCGGCAGGAGCGCGACCACAGGACCGCCCTCCGGCAGATGCAGCGCGCTCCTGAGTTTCAACCTGTCCACATGATCCGGGATGGCGTCCGCCAGCGGGTGGCCCACGAACACCGCTTTGAAACCGTGTTTGGCGTAGAGCGGCGGCTCGAAGGGCAGGATCGCGAGCGTGAGGTCGGCGGCCTGCCCCACCTTGAACACGCGCTTGGGGCGCCACGCCCAGATGGACGGACTCACGTAGTGGACGGTGGGGATGCCCGCCCGGCGCAGGATCTTCTCCAGACCCAGGTTGAAGTCCGGCGAATCGATGCCGATGAACACGTCCGGCGGATCGGCGCGGAAATGCCGCACCAGATGGCGGCGCACCGACAGGAGCCGCGGCAGGTGCGCGAGCACCTCGGAGAGGCCCATGACCGCGAGGGTCTCGGCGGGATAGAGCGCCTCGCAACCGGCGGCCTGCATCTCTGGGCCGGCGACGCCCTCGAAGCGAGCTTGCGGCAGGCGTATCCGCAGAGCGCGTATCAGGCCTGCGCCCAGGATGTCGCCCGATGTCTCTCCTGCGACGATGCCGATACGCATGGCTTCCTTCCGGTCAGCGGGTGATGCTGCGCTCGCTCTGCTCCAGGAACTTCACCATCTGCGCCACCTCGGGCTGCGCGGCACCGAGCTCGCGCAGCTGGGCGATGGCCTCTTCGAGCCGCAGTTCGGAACGGTACAGGATACGGTAGGCGTTCTTGATGTTGCGGATCTGCTCGGCGCTGAACTGACGCCGCTTTAGACCCTCGGTGTTAATGCCGTGGGGCTGGATCGGAGTACCGGAGACCATCACATAGGGCGGTACATCGCGGGTGATGTCCACGTTCATGCCCGTGAAGCTGTGGGCGCCGATGCGCACGAACTGGTGCACCTTGGTGAAGCCGCCCAGGATGGCCCAGTCCTCGATGGTGACGTGGCCTGCCAGGGTGGCGTTGTTGGCCATGATGATGTTGTCGCCCAGGATACAGTCGTGGGCCAAGTGCACATAGGCCATCAGCCAATTGTCGTTGCCGACGCGCGTTGTGCCCTTGTCCTGGGCCGTGCCGCGGTTGAAGGTGACGAACTCGAAGATGTCGTTGCGGTCGCCGATCTCGAGCAGTGTGGGCTCGCCGGCGTACTTCTTGTCCTGCGGCGCTCCGCCCAGGGAGGCGAAGGGATGGATGCGGTTGTCGCGCCCGATGCGGGTGGGACCCTGGATCACAACGTGGGGGCCGATGACGGTGCCCGCGCCGATGTTCACGTCCGGACCGATGATGCTGTAGGGGCCGATGCTCACGTCCGGGGCGAGCTGGGCCGCCGGATCGATCACCGCCCTGGGATCGATGCCCACCATGCTCAATCCATCTTCCGGGCCGCACACATGAGCTCGGCCTCGGCCGCCACGCGGCCCTCCACTTCGGCCACACCGCCGAATTTCCAGATACCACGCTTGTTCGCGATGACGTGCACCTTGAAGATGAGCTGGTCGCCGGGTTCCACGGGTTCGCGGAAGCGCGCGTTGTCGATGCCCACGAAGTAATAGAGCTCGTCCTTGGCCGGGGGATGGCCGAGGCTGGCGAAGGCCAGGAGGCCGGTGGCCTGGGCCATAGCCTCCAGGATAAGCACACCCGGCATCACCGGATGATGGGGGAAGTGCCCGGGGAAGAACGGCTCGTTGATGGTGACGTTCTTGAGCGCCACCAGCGATTCGCCCGGCTTGCACTCCAGCACCCGGTCTACGAGCAGGAATGGGTAGCGGTGCGGCAGCTGCCGCATGATGGCGTGAATGTCGAGGAAGGGTTGCTGCGACATGGCTTAGTCCTTGAGTTTCTTTTCCATATCAGCGACCCGGCGCGCGATGCTGTCGAGCTGCCGAAACCGCACACTGTTCTTGCGCCACTGCGGGGCGGCGTCCATGGGGAGGCTGCCCGAATATACGCCCGGCTCGGTGATCGAGTGGCTCACCAGGGTCATGGCGGTCACCGTGACGTCGTCGCAGATCTCGATGTGCCCGGTGATTCCGGCCCCGCCGGCAATCATACAACGCTTGCCGATGACGGCGCTGCCGGCGATGGCAGTGCAACCGGCTATCGCGGTGTGCGCGCCGATGCGCACGTTGTGCGCCACCTGGATCTGGTTGTCGAGCTTCACTCCGTCTTCGATGACCGTGTCATCGAGCGCGCCGCGGTCCACCGTTGTGTTGGCGCCGATCTCCACGTCATCGCCGACCTTGACTGAGCCGAGCTGCGGCACCTTGACCCAGCCGGCCTTGTCGCGGGCGATGCCGAAACCGTCGGCGCCGATCACCACGCCAGGGTGCAGCAGCGCACGCCTGCCGATCTCGACGCCATGGCAGAGGGTCACGGAGGCCACAAGGCGGCTATCCTCCCCTATCCGCGCGCCTTCCATGATGACGCAGTTCGGCCCGATGCTGGCGCGCGCACCGATCTCGGCACCCGCCTCCACGATTGCACCCGGGCCCACCCAGGCGTCCGCGGCGACACGCGCCTTGGGATCCACCTCCGCGCCCGGATGGATCCCACGCCGCGCCGGCGGTTGCGGCGCGAGCAGCGCCGCCACGCGGGCGTATGTGAGATAGGGGTTGGGGGTGACGAGCGCCGGCAGCATGCAGCCCTCGGCATCGGCCGCCGAGAGGATCAGGGCGCTCGCGCGGGTCGCGGCCAGGAACTTGCGGTAATGGGGGTTCGCCAGGAACGCGATGCTGCCGGGGCCGGCATTCTGGATGGTGGCGACGCGCTCGACACGCGCGCCACCCTCGCCCCGCACTTCTCCGCCGCAGCGGGCCGCCAGTTCAGCCAGCGTGTATCCCGCCCCCATGCGTACGTCAGTTTCCGCCGGAGGAACTCTCGGCCTTGTAGTCTTTCTGCATCTGCGCCAGCACCTGGTCGGTGACGTCCACGGCAGGGTCGGCATAGAACACGCCCTCGCCGACGATGAGGCTGTACTTCTGGGCCTGGGCGAATTCCTGCACCGCCTTGAGCACTTCCTGCTGCAGTTTGCTTAGCGCCGCATTGCGCTCCATGTTGACGTCGTCCATGTAGTCGCTCTGCTTGCGGCTGAAGTCGCGCTGCATCTCATCGAGCTGCGCCTGGTTGTCCTGCAGCTGGCTCGCGCTCATCACGGCGCCGTTCTTATTCAGGTTGTCCTGCAGGTTCTTGATCTTGTCCTGCTCGGCCACCAGGTCCTTCTTGCGGCTGTCGAACTTCTTCGCCATCTCGGTCTGGGCATTCTGGGCCTGGGGCGACTTCTGCAGCAGGTTTGCCATGTTGACCACGCCGATCTTGAGGTCGGCGGCCCGTGCCTGTATGGCGCTCAGCGCGACGGCGGCGGACGCCAGGGCGATGAGGAGGAATTTTCTGCTCACGACATGCTCCTAGAATATTAGTAATAAGCGCCCAGGGTGAACTGGAAGCGTTCCGTCCGGTCGCCCGGCTTGGGATTCATCGGGAAAGCATAACTGAATTTCATGGCGCCGAGGGGCGTCAAGAAGGTGGCAGCGAGACCCCATGAGGCGCGCAGGTCCCGGACCCGGAAGTCGCCCGGGTAGGCGAACACGTTGCCGGCGTCGATGAAGAATGCGAAACGGCTCGAGGCGTTGTAGGTGCCCTCGGCCTGGTCCTGTTTGCTGAAGGAAGGCAGCACGAACTCGTTCTGGGCGTACAGGAGCTCGCGGCCACCCACCGGAAAGCCGGTGGCGGGATCGATCGGGCCGAGAGTGGCCGCCTGCCAGCCGCGCACGTTGTCCGGACCGCCGGCATAGAAGTTCTTGAACGGCGGGAACGGCGAAGTGCCGCCATAGGGCGCACCGTAGGCCACCTCGCCGTTCAGGGCGTAGATGAAACCCTTGGGCAGCGGCAGGAAGGCGTACTGCTGGTAACTCAACACCGCATAGCGCAGATCGCCGCCCGGCACCGCCGCGGTCAGGCTCAGCACACCGCGGGTGCCGGAGGTCGGGAATATCACCCGGTTCTCCGTATCGTGCACGTAGCTGAAACTGGCCTCGAAGGTGTTGTACCGCAGCGCGGGAAACTCGCATACGAACGGGTTCTGGGCGCTGCCGCAGACGCCCAGGTTGTAGAAGACTGTGCCGTTCTTCGGGTTGGTGATGAAATCCAGATAGCTCTGGGACGTGCCCAGCGTCGAATACAGCTGGCTGTGGGTGAAGGTGCCGCCGACGCCCCAGGCGCTGTACTCCGTGAGGGGAATGTTGAAACTCAACCCGCCACCATAGGAGTTGGTGGTGAGCGGCGAGGTGTTGATGGTGAACGCCGACATCCGGCTCTGGAACAGGTTCCAGCTGCGGCTTACGCCGTCCACCGTCCAATACGGGTCGGTGAAGGCGAAGCTGTAACTGTGGCCGATGGCCGTATGGTTCGCCTCGACGCTCAACCGATCGCCGGTGCCGAGGAAGTTGGCGTTGGTGATCTGGCCATCCAGCACCAGGCCCGAAGAACTGCCGTAACCGACGCCGACGTTGGCGGTGCCCGGCGGGCGCTCCTTGATGGTGTAGTCCAGGTCCACCTGGTTGTTGGTGCCTGGAACCTTGTCGGTCTTGACCTGCACGTCCTCCACCCAGGGCAGCCGTTGTAACCTGACGCGGGAACGCTCCATGTCCAGGTTGGAGAGCCAGGAGCCCTCGAACTGGCGCATCTCGCGCCGGAACACCTCGTCGTCCGTACCGGTGGCGCCCCTGAAGTTGATGTGGCGCACGTAGGTGCGCTCGCCCGGATCCACCTGGAAGGTGATGCCGACGAGCTTGTTGTCCCGGTCAAGGTCGGGGACGGGGTTCACCTGGGCGAAGGCGTAGCCCACCACGCCGAGGCGCTTGCGGACCAGGTTCGAACTCGCGGTCGCCATCTTCAGGGAGAAGGTGTCACCCGGTTTCAGGAGCACGTAGCGCGCCAACTCCTTCTCCGGAACCGGGAAGTCGCCCGCGAGCTTGGTGTCCTTGACCTTGTAGACGCTGCCCTCGTTGATGACGACGTCGATGTAGACGCTGTTGTGGTCCGGCGAGACCGCCACCTGGGCCGATTCGATGTTGAAGTCCGCGTAACCCTGATCCATGTAGAAGGAACGCAGTGCCTCGAGATCACCCACCAGCTTCTCACGCTCGTACTCATCGGAGCTGCCGAAATAGGTCCACAGGCTGGAGACCTTGAGCTGGAAGACATCCTGCAGGTCCTGTTCCGAGAAGGCGTGGTTGCCGACCACGTTGATGGCGCGGATGCGCGCGGTGACGCCTTCGGAGATCTTCACGCTCACGTCGACGCGGTTGTCACCCACGTCCCTGACGTCGGTCTTGATGGTGACACCGTAGTGGCCGTGGCTGTAGTACTGGTCGTAGAGGTCCTGGATCAGGCCATCCAGGGTCACCTTGTTGAAGATCTGCCCCTCGGTGAGGCCGGCCTTGGTGAGGTTCTTGTTGAGGTCGTCCGACTTGATGAGCTTGTTGCCGGTGACCGTGAAATGGGCGATGGAGGGACGCTCCTTCACCACGACGACGAGCGTATCGCCGTCGCGGCGCAGCTCCACGTCGCGGAAGAAGCCGGTCTTGTACAGGGCGCGGATGGCCTGTTGCACGCGGGCGTCGTCGACCGTGTCGCCGATGTTGATGGGCAGGTAGTCGTACAGCGTGCCGTCGGAGATGCGTTGCAGCCCGATCAGCTGAAACTTCTTGACTACGAACGGTGCATCAGCGCGCGCGACGGAAGCGGACATCAGCAGCAGGAGGGTGGCCAGGAACAACCCGGCGCCTTTCAAATTTCCCAAACGACATCCTCCTCAACTGAATACGCGCACAAGATCGTTGTAGACCGCGAACCCCATGAGCAACATGAGCAGCGCGACGCCCACGCGCTGCCCCATGATCTCCGCCTGTTCCGACAACGGCGAGCCCTTGACGAACTCGGCCGCGAAATACAACACATGCCCGCCGTCCAGTACCGGTACCGGAAGCAGGTTCAGCACTCCCAGACTGATGCTCACGATGGCAAGGAACGCCAGGAAAGGCACCAGGCCGCTCTCCGCGGTATAGCCCGCGTATTGGGCTATGTTGATGGGCCCGCTGATGTTCCGCCAGGACACGTTGCCGAGCACCATGTTCCAGGCGGCGTCCAGGGTCAGCCAGGCCAGGTTGGCGGTCCGCTTGAGCGCCTGCCAGAAGGCAGCGGGGGGATTATACCGTTGTTCCGCCTGCAAACCGGCATAGAAATCCTTGGGAATCTGCGGGCCCGCGCCGATATGTCCCTGGCTGACTCCATCTTTGGTCTGGATCCCCACGCGCAAGGCCAGGGGTATGCGTTTGCCGGCGCGTTCCACGCTGAGGTCCAGGGTCTTGCCGCCGGAGGACTTGATGGCGGCCACCATGGCCTGCCAACTGGCCGGCGGTTTGCCGTCGAACTCCACGATGCGATCGCCCACTTCCAGCCCCGAAGCGACGGCGCTGCCGCCCGGTTCGAGCTGACCGATCACGGGCGGGATGGGCGGGTCCCATTCCGTCAGGCCCAGGCCCGGCAGCAGCCGGTTGGGTTCCGTGAGGGACTTGGTGTCCGCCACCTTCAGGGTGAGCTGGCGCACGGGACCCGATGGCGGCTGTACCGCCACCTGTACCCTGTGCCCATCCATGATCCCCTGGAACAGCGCCAGTCCCGCCGCGTCCCAGGTGCGGGTCTCCTCTCCCTCCACCGACACGATCCGGTCCTGAGGCTTGAAACCCGCGATGGCAGCCGGCGAACCGGGCGCGATGTCGCCGACGATGGGCTTGATGCCCTGGATGCCCGCCATATAGATGACCCAATAGGCCAGCACCGCGAACACCAGGTTGAAACCAGGCCCCGCCAGCACCACCAGGAGACGCTTATATAGAGGTTGGCGGTTGAAAGCCCGGACCAGGTCGGCCTCGGCAACCCTCCCTTCCCGTTCGTCCGCCATCTTCACGTAGCCCCCCAGGGGCAGGGCTGCGACCACGTACTCCGTATCGTCGCCGTGGCGGTGCCAGGTGTAGAGAGGTTTGCCGAACCCCACCGAGAAGCGCAGCACCTTGATGCCGAGGCGACGGGCCACGATGAAATGCCCGAACTCATGCACCGTCACCAGCACGCCGATGGCGACGATGAAAGCCAGGATGCTGATGAGTACCTGCATGACTGCCTCTAGGCCGCGGCCGCGAGACGGGTCTCGGCAGCGGTGCGCACGCCCTTGTCGAGCGCCAGCACCGCTTCCAGGGAGTTGACCGGCCCGGGCCGGGTCTGTTCCAGCATCGCTGCCACGAGCTCGGCTATCCCCGTGAAGGACAGGCGCCCCGCCAGGAACGCCGCCACGGCGACTTCGTTGGCGGCGTTGAGCACCACCGGAGCCGCGCCACCCGCCTGCGCGGCCTGCATGGCGAGCTTGAGGCAGGGGAAGGACTCGAGGTCCGGCGGCTCGAAATCCAGGTTGCCGCGGGCGAGCATGTCGAGGGGCTCCACACCGGCGTCGAGGCGCTCGGGCCAGGCGAGGCCGTGGGCGATGGGCGTGCGCATGTCGGGGTTGGAGAGCTGTGCCAGCACCGATCCGTCGTCATATTCCACCATGGAATGGATCACGCTCTGGGGATGGACCAGCACCTCGACGCGTTCGGGACCGGTATCGAACAGCCAGCAGGCCTCGATCACCTCCAGACCCTTGTTCATCATGGTGGCCGAGTCCACCGAGATCTTCCGCCCCATGCTCCAGTTGGGATGGGCACAAGCCTCCGTCGGCGTCACCTCCGCAAGCCGCTCCACGGGCCAGCCGCGGAACGGACCGCCGGACGCGGTCAGCAGGATGCGACGCACACCCCGCGGCCACGCGCCCGGGCGGTAGCCGCCGGGCATGCACTGAAACACGGCGTTGTGTTCGCTGTCGATGGGCAAGAGCTCGACACCCCGCTGGCGCACGGCATCCATGAACAGCTTGCCTGCCATCACCAGCGCTTCCTTGTTGGCGAGCAGCACGCGCTTGCCGGCGTGCACCGCGGCGAGCGTCGCCTCGAGGCCGGCGGCACCGACGATGGCGGCCATCACGTAGTCGCCTTCGGCGAGGGCGGCCGCCTCTTGGAGCGCCCCGGCACCGGAACGCACCTCGGTTTTGAGGCCACTGTCCTTGATCAGGGCGCGCAGCCGTTCCGCGGCCATCTCCTCGACCATCACCGCGAAGTGCGGCTGGTGTTCGAGGCATTGCTTGAAGAGCCCGTCCACGTCCCTGTGGGCAGTGAGCGCCGCGATGCGGAACCGGTCGCGATGCCGCGCCACCACGTCGAGGGTGTTGATGCCCACGCTGCCGGTGGAACCCAGGACCGTAACGCCGATCACGAGATGAGCCCCAGGCCGAACAGGCCGAGCCAATAGAGCGGCGCGGCGGCGGTGAGGCTGTCCACCCGATCCAGCACACCACCGTGGCCGGGGAAGAAGTTGCCGCTGTCCTTGATTCCAGCCTGGCGTTTGAAGAGGCTCTCGGATAGATCGCCCACCACGGACAGGAGCGCCACTCCGATGCAGAGGGGTACGAAGAGCCACCAGGGGACCGGCAACCAGTAGCAGGCGCCGCCGGCCACCACCGCAGCTAGCGCCACGCCGCCCGCGACGCCCTCCCAGGTCTTGCTGGGGCTCACCAGCGGCGCGAGCTTGTGGCGCCCGAAGGCACGGCCGGTGAAGTAGGCGCCGATGTCCGCGGCAGAGGTCAGCAGCAGCAATATCAACAGATACCATGAGTTTGCGGCGCGAATGGCCACTACCGCCGCCAGCGAAGGCAGTAGCGTCAGCACGCCGCAGAATATCTTGACCGGCACGCTGAACTCGGTGCGCAGCCGCGCAATCCAGATCAGGCTGAAGATCCACCAGGCGAGTGCCACGACGCAATAGACGACCATACCCTGGAGATAGGCACCACGGGGCTGCACCAGTACAAACAGCGCGATCACCGCGAGGAACAACCCCGCCATCTCGATGCGCGCCGCGCGCGCCGGCCGTCCGGCCAGTGCCGACCACTCCCAGGCACCCACGAGCGCCATGACCAGCATGACACCGGTGAACAGCCAGCCGGGCGCAAGGAAGATCAGCGCGATGACGATGGGCGCGATGACAAGGGCGGTGATGACGCGCAGCTTAAGCACCCTTCTCTCCCTCCACTTGTTCGCCCGTCAGGCCGAAACGCCGTTGCCGGGCCGCATACCAGGCGAAGGCCTCATCCAGCGCCGCGGCGTCGAAGTCCGGCCACAGCACGTCACTGAAATAGAGCTCGCTGTAAGCCAGGTTCCACAGCAGGAAGTTGCTGATGCGCCGCTCGCCGCCGGTGCGGATGAAGAGCTCCGGGTCCGGCGACCCGCCGAGGACCAGGCCCGCACCAAGCGTCTGCTCGTCCAGATCCTCGGGCTTGGCCTGGCCGGCCGCCACCTTGCGGGCGAAGCCGCGCGCGGCCTCGACGATGTCCCAGCGTCCGCCATAACCCACGGCGATGTTGAGCAGCATACGCGGGTTTGCGGCGGTCAGCTCCTCCGCCTCGGCCATGCCCCGCTGCAGCTTGTCGGAGAAAGCTCGGCGCGCACCCACGAAGCGCACTCGGATGCCGTTCTCGTGCAGCTCCCGCACATCCTTGCCGAGCGCCCCCAGGAACAGCTCCATGAGGCGACCGACCTCGCCTTCGGGCCGCCGCCAGTTCTCGCTGCTGAAGGTGAACAGGGTGAGCGCCCCGACGCCACGCTCGGTGCAATGCTCGATGATGCGGCGGGCGGCGTCGAGCCCGGCCTTGTGCCCAAGGTTGCGCGGCAACCCGCGCTTTCTGGCCCAACGGCCATTGCCGTCCATGATGATGGCGACGTGCTGCGGCAGAGTGTCTTTCTCGGTCATGCGGCT
>DASUBN010000150.1:0-4550 GCA_035763245.1 Gammaproteobacteria bacterium
GCGACGCGATCGACGCGGTGCTCCTGCCTCACACCCTCGAGCAGGTGGCGGAACCCGAGCAGGCTCTGCGCGAAGCAGAACGGGTGCTGCGGGGCGAGGGTCAGCTATTGGTGCTTGGGTTCCATCCGCTCGGCCCCTGGGGACTCCTGCGGTATTTCCGCCGGCGCCCCGAGTGGGATGGGCGCTTCCTCGGCGTGGGCAAGCTCAAGGTTTGGCTCGCGGTGCTGGGCTTCGAGGTCGTGGACGTGAAGCATCTCGTGTATCGTCCGCCCTGGCGCTCGCGGCTCATGCTGGTCCGCAGCGCCTTCCTGGACCGGCTCGCGTGGCGCGCCACCGCCGGGGTCTACCTCGTGGTGGCGAAGAAGCGCGTGTTCGGCATGACGCCGCTGCAGAAGCGGCGTGCCCGCCCGCAGCCGGCCTTCAGCGGCGTGGCGAAACCCACCACCCGGAGCATGCAGTGAGCGAACTCGAGGTCTATACGGACGGCGCCTGCCGCGGCAACCCCGGCCCCGGCGGCTGGGGTGTGCTCATCCTGGAGGACGGGCGCGAGCGCGCCCTGAAGGGTGCAGAAGCGGCCACCACCAACAATCGTATGGAGCTCATGGCCGCGATCGTGGCGCTCCGGGAGATCCCTGCCGGCAGCCGCGCGACCTTATATACGGATTCGGAATATGTGATGAAGGGCATCCAGGAATGGCTGCCGAGCTGGAAGGCGCGGGGTTGGAAGACCGCCGCCAGGAAGCCCGTGAAGAACCAGGACCTGTGGCAGGCCCTGGACGAAGCCAATGCGCGTCACCGCATCGACTGGCGCTGGGTGCGCGGCCATACCGGTAACCCCGGGAACGAACGCGTGGACCGCTTGGCGAACGAGGCCATAGACAAGATGCTGGGGGGGAGGGGTTGAAGCATGCGGCAGATCGTGCTCGATACCGAGACCACCGGCCTCGAACCCTCCGAGGGTCACCGCATCATCGAGATCGGCTGCGTCGAGATCCTGGACCGGCGCATCACCCGGGGCTCCTTCCATCGCTACATCAACCCTGATCGGGAGGTGGAAGCGGGGGCCCTCGAGGTCCACGGCATCGATAACCGCTTCCTGAAGGACAAGCCCCGCTTCCCCGAGGTGGCCGAGGAGTTCCTGAAGTTCGTGGGCGGCGCGGAACTCGTGATCCACAACGCCGCCTTCGACGTGGGCTTCATCAACCATGAGCTTGGCAGGATGCGTCACCCGGTGACGGACATCGCTTCCGTGTGTCACGTGTTGGACACGCTCGAGCTCGCCCGTCGCCAGCACCCAGGCCAGAAGAACAGCCTGGATGCCTTGTGCAAGCGCTACAGCGTGGATAACTCCGGCCGCGAGTATCACGGGGCCCTCCTGGACGCCCAGCTGCTGGCGGAGGTGTACCTCGCCATGACCGGGGGACAGGCGGCGCTGGTGCTGGATGCGGAGGCGCGGGCCGGTGCCTTCGGCTCTGCACCCGCGCACAAGCTGGAGCGCCAGGGCCTGAAGCTCAAGGTGCTGCAGGCCACGCCGGAAGAGAGGGCCGCCCACGAGGCCAAGCTCAAGGAGATCGCCAAGGTCAGTGGCGGCAAGACCCTATGGCCCGAAGAAGAGCGGCACTGAGCCCGCCAGCCTATGTCCAGGCCGCGACGCGCCGGATGGGGTGATTCCGGCTCCGCTTGCCGGTATCCTCCACACCACGGCCCGTCAACAGGAGACCGCGAGATGAAGTCAGCGATACCAGGGTTACTCGTCCTCTTGGCCCTGGCTCCGGGTCTGGCCCAGGCCGACGGCACCCCGCCTGCCGATCCCTTCGACTACAGCGTGGTGGCTGTGGACCACCTCGGCATCCGTTCGGATTTCTTCGCCGACCGCTCCTCCGGCAACGGCTTCAAACTCGCCTACGACGACCAGGACGGCGTCTACGTCTTCGGCCAGTGGAACCACCTGAGGTTCTCTGACCTGCCGGCCAGCAACCCGGGCAGCCATAACCTCTACGGCGTGGGCATCGGCGCCCATCAGGCTTATAACCCGGACACTTCCTTCTACATCGACGCGGGTTTCTATCGCGACCAGTTGTCGGCGAGCTTGGGCAGCGCCGCGGACGATTTCTGGCGCGTCAACTACGGCTTCCGCTACAGGGCCACCACCGCCATCGAACTGGATGCCGCCATCTTCACCGAGCGCAGCACCGACTTCGGCCGGCGCCCCTTCGGCGAGCGCCTCGGCTTCGGCATCGACCTCGGGCTCATCGTCCTGCAGGCAGCGGGCTAACACACCGCGGACGGGAACCGCAGCGAAATCTCCCTGAGCTGGGCCTACCGCTAGCCCGGTGAACGGTGCGCCGCGAGCCCTCCGGCGCCGTCTTCCATGAAGACCCTGCCCATCGACGCCTTGTTGCCGGAGGTGCGCCGCGAGCTCGCCGCTCGTGCCGCGCTCGTGATTCAGGCGCCGCCCGGCGCCGGCAAGACGACGAGGGTGCCCTTGGCGCTCCTGGACGAACCCTGGGTCCGGGGCCGCAAACTCGTGATGCTGGAACCGCGGCGCCTGGCGGCCCGCAGCGCCGCGCGCCACATGGCGGAGGAACGGGGAGAGAGCGTGGGGGGCACCGTGGGTTACCGGGTGCGCATGGACACCCGCGTCGGACCCGTGACGCGGCTCGAGATCGTCACAGAAGGCGTGCTCACGCGGCTCCTGCAGGACGATCCGGCCCTCTCCGGTTACGCCGCGGTGATCTTCGACGAATTCCATGAACGCAGCCTGCAGGCGGACCTCGCTCTGGCGCTCGCGCTCGAATCCCAGGCGGCGTTACGGCCCGACCTCAAGCTCATCGTCATGTCCGCCACCCTGGATACCGTTCCGGTGGCGAAGCTCCTGGGCGACGCGCCGGTGCTGACCAGCGAAGGACGGATGTTCCCGGTGGAGACCCGCTATCGCCCGCCCCGGGACCGGGAGCCGCTCTTGCCCCAGGTCCAGCTCAGCGTGGAGCGGGCGCTCCAGGAAGAGGCGGGGAGCCTCTTGGTGTTCCTGCCGGGCACGGGCGAGATCCGCAAGCTGCACCAGCGCCTGCAGGAGCGGGTGGGGCCGGACGTCACCCTCGCCCCCCTGTACGGCGACCTCGATAACCGGGCCCAAGACCAGGCCATCGCACCAGCGACCGCCGGCCGGCGCAAGGTGGTGTTGGCCACTTCCATCGCCGAGACCAGCCTCACCATCGAGGGCATCCGGGTGGTGGTGGACGGGGGGCAGACGCGGGTGCCGCGCTTCGATCCCGTGAGCGGCATGTCGCGCCTCGTCACCCTGCGCGTCTCCCGCGCTTCCGCGGACCAGCGGCGCGGCCGCGCGGGGCGACTGGAGCCCGGTGTGTGTTACCGGCTGTGGAAGGAATCCGAGAGCCTGGCGCCCGCCAACCTGCCTGAGATCCTGGCCGCGGACCTCGCCGGGCTGGTGTTGGAGCTGGCCCGCTGGGGCGTGACGGATCCCGGAACCCTGCGCTGGCTGGATGTGCCGCCGGCCGCCGCCTACGCCCAGGCGCGGGAACTCCTGCAGGAGCTGGGGGCCTTGGACGGGGCCGGGCGGATCACCGGCCACGGCCACGAACTCCTGAAGCTGCCGCTGCACCCGCGCCTCGCCCATATGGTGATCCGCGGCGCAGCCCTGGGATGGGGCGCGCTCGCCTGCGAACTCGCGGCGCTCCTGAGCGAGCGTGACCCTTTGCGGCTGCCGGGCGGCGAGATCCAGGCGGACGTGCACCTGCGCCTGCAACTCCTGCGGCGCGACGATCCCGAGAGCCGCCGGCGCAGCAAACCCATCTCCGCGGCGGCGGCGGATCTCAGGAGGGCCATCGGCGTCGACACGGGTAATCGAGAGACGGGAGACGAGGGCGTGCTGTTGGCCTTCGCCTATCCCGACCGCATCGCCCAGCGCCGCAGTGGCGAGGCGCACCGCTATCTGCTGGCCAACGGCCGCGGCGCGCTATTGCAGGACGGCGACGGGCTAGGCAAATCGCCCTGGCTTGCAGTGGCACAGCTGGACGGGGAAGCCCGGGAGGCGCGCGTGTTCCTGGCGGCGCGCCTCGCCAGGGAGGACATCGAGAAGCATTTCGCGGAGCAGATCACCGAAACGGAGTCGGTGCGCTGGGATGAGGCCAGCGGCGCGGTGCTGGCGCGCCGCCAGCGGCGCTTCCATGCCTTGGTGCTCGAGGACGCGCCGGCGGCGAAGGTGGCGCCGGAAGCCATCGGGCAGGCGCTCCTGGAGGCCGTCCGGCAGCGGGGGCTCGGTGCGCTGCCCTGGACGCCGGCACTTCGCAACCTGCAGGCACGCATCCTATTCCTGCGTCGCCTCCTGGGAAACGAATGGCCCGACGTCTCCGATGCGGCGCTGCTGGCAGATCTGGATGCCTGGCTCTCACCCTGGATGCAGGGCATGAGCCGGCTCTCCCATCTCGAGCGCCTGGCCTTGGACGAGGCCCTGCTGGCCCGCCTGGACCACCGCCAGCGTCGCATCCTGGATGAACAGGCGCCGGCACACCTCAAGGTGCCGAGCGGGT
>DASUBN010000151.1:0-3727 GCA_035763245.1 Gammaproteobacteria bacterium
CCCGTACTGCCGGCACCGTCCGTCTTGGTGGCGCCCGAGCCGCCTGCCTCCGTGGCGCCCGCGGCGGCGAGCCGACCATCCCCGGCCCGCGACACGTGGGCGACTAGAACACAGGCAAGCACCCCTGCCAGCAGCGACCAGACTGCGGTACGGGCCCTCATGAGAGACGCCGGCGAACCCCGGGGAATACGAAGTAGAGCGCGAGCAGGACGAGCAGCCCCATGCGCGAGGCGAGAGCCCACCCATCCAGCCCGATCTCCCACAGAGACCACACCAACGTATATGCCAGCACCAGCAGATAAACCCACATGCCGAGCTTGCGGGCCCGCCACAGGAGCACGGCGGAGACGGCAAGGACGACACCGGTGATGACGTAGTAGAGCGAGCCTCCGAGCCACGCCAGCTCCGCTCCCCCCGCCGCCAGAGCCAATGCGAGGGCGAGCACGATCAGGGAGAACACCACGGGAGCCCCCTTCGCTGGTGCGATTGCCATCTGCAGCGAGACCTGGCGGGGGCGGGGCCTTCGAGAACTCCGGCGACCTTCAGCCGTATCTTGTAGACGGCATCGCAGGCGGCGATGTAAAGGGTCTTGCCGTCGGCATCGCCGAAGGCGACATTGGTGGAGCAGATCTGCTTCTTCGGCTCCGCGCCGAGGATCGGCAGGTTGATGGTGCCGAGCAGCTTACCGGAGGGCGCGGTGACGCGAATGACTCCAGGCCCCGCGCCGCCGCTCGAGTAGTTATTGCCGCGCGAGTCGGACCTCATGCCATCGCCGATTCCGACTCCTTCGGTGAACAGACTTCCCTGCCCCAGGGTGTCATCGGCCTTGACGACATACCGCTTCATTTTGTCGAAAGCCGAGAGATACAGGTACTTCTCGTCCGCCGACAAGGTGATGCCGTTGGGGATGCCGCCGAGATCCTTGTCGGAGAGCACCTTGGTCGTCTTGCCGTCCTTGATCAGCCAGACGGCGTCGTCCATCTCCTTCAGGGGACTCTTGCCCGCGCCCCGCAGGCCGAAGTCGTTGTCGGTGAGGTATACGGCCCCGTCGGACTTGATCGAAATGTCGTTGGGACCGTTGAACCGCTTGCCGCCCGCGCCATCGGACAGCACCGTGTGCTTGCCATCCTTCTCCAGGCGCATGACCTTGCGATCATCATCGGCGCACCAGAGAATTCTGCCCTGCGGGTCCACACCCGAGCACGACGGGCCGATCAGCAGCACATGTGAGCGGCCCGCGCGGGTCTGCGCACCGACGCTCTCGGGATCGTCACCGGTATAACCGGCCTTCTCCATGAAGACCGACACCTTGTTGTCGGGGGTGATCTTGTAGAGGACGTTGTCCAGCAGGCCGCCGAGCAGCAGAAAGCCGCCGTCACGCACCCAGGTCGTGCCCTCATCCAGGCCGAATCCATTGGCGACGAGCTCCAGCTTCGCATCCGGAGCAATGAGGGCGTCGAATCCGGGATCGGCCCTCGTCAGGCTGAAGGGCTTGGGCTGCGGCGCAGGGCCGTCGCCACGCATACTCGGTCCGGAAGGCAATCGCTGCGCACTCGCGGTACTCCCCGCCACCAGCCCCATGAACGCCACCAGCAGCAGTTCCTTCGATCTCATGACCTACCCCGTGTTTTTTGACGAGCCCCTCGAGCGGGACGCCGCGGCGGCTCCCGGAAGAAGGCCCCTGCAACGCCCCTGGGGTGGGCACCCGATAGCGCGCTGCAGGAGCCCGGGGGAAAGCATGAACTCCCGCGCCTCAGAAGTCATGTCTGAGCGTGAAATGGAACTCCCGCGGAGGCGCCACATTGCTGGAGATGTTCACCGCGCCGCCGTTGAACAGGTAGTAGTAATAGAACTTGTTGGTCAGGTTGGTGACCGAGGCGATGAACGACCACTTGCCCTTGGGCGGAATGTATTCCACCTGCGCGTTCAGGATGCTGTAGGGGTGGATGATCCACTGCGGTTGCGGCGCCTCCGCCCCCGGGGCCGGGTCGAAGTCCTGCTGTGACTGCCAGGACCAGTCGAGCTTCGGGGTCGTCGTGCCGTACTGCGAAGGGATCGCGTACTGCACGTCGGCGTGCATGTTCAACTCCGGCTGCAGGTGATTGCCCGGATGGAAGTAGCCGGGGCGCCCAGGAGTCGTGACGCCGGAGGAGAAGTGGTTGTACCCGCCCGAGTAGGAGATCTCGAGTCCCCTGATGGGGGTCGCGATCAGGTCCCACTCCGCACCCGTGATCGTCGCGGGCGTACCAGTGGTGATGTACCAGGGCACGGTGGCTGGATTCGACGGATACAGGGCGGCGCACGCCGCGCCGCTTGCCTGCCAGGTTGCATTCGGGAGCTGGCCGAGACACTGGACCCCGACTTCGGTAGTGGAGCGCGCCTTGTAGTCCGAGTAGAACCCGTCGACGTTCAGGCGCAGACGGTGATCGAAGAACTCGTTCTTGAGCCCCATCTCGTAGGAGGTCAGATCCTCGGCAGGCGTGCTCTGCATCTGCTGCGCCGTGATCACGATCGTGGTGATTCCCGGAGGCCGCGAGCCGGTGGAGACGGTCGCATAGCCCATGGTGTTATCGGTGATCTGGTAATCGGACGACAACAGCCAATCCCAACGGTGTTCCGTCGCCGTGAATGGCGTGTCGATGACCAGCAGGGGCGGATGGTTGAAGTGGTACTCCACTTCTCCCGTCGTCAGGCGGGCGCCGCCGGACACGCGCCACTTCGAAGTCAGCTTGTAGTCCACGTGGAAGAAGCCGGAAGCGGACTCGTTGAAGGCCTTGTCGAACTCGTTGAAGTTGTCGGTGATATAGCCGATGAAGCCGTTCGACTGCCCATCGTAGCTGTCGGCGAACGATCCCAGCACCCAGCTCAGGCGGTTGTCGAACAGCGAGCCGTTGAGGCGCAACTCGGCGGTCCTCTCGACGACCCGCTGCGAGAACTTCGACAGCACGTAGCCGAGCGGGGACTCATCGCCGTTCTGCACGAAGTTGTCCCCGTACTCGGAATAGGAAAGGATACCGGTCAGGTGGACGTTGTCGGCGATCTGATAGTCCACTTTGCCCGAATAGGTCTGCGAGTCCTGCTCCTTCTGGTTCGGGTAGCAGATTCCGGAGGGCACGGGCTGATACGGCGGCTGCTGGACGGTGCCCTGGAGTAGCGGCCGGCAATAGGTCGAATAGCTCGAATACGGGTGTCCGGGCGGCGCCAGGAAGCGGTTGTCGTACTGCACGCCGAACTGATTCTGGATCGCGACGTTGTACGCGTTGATCAGGCCGCTCGGATTCGGATAGGGGTTCGTCACGCCGACGATCAGCTCCGGGGAACCCTGGTCGTCCACCCGCTCGATGTTGAATCCCAGATTGACCTCGAGCCGGTCGGTGGGCACCCAGCGCGCCTTGATGCGGCCGCCGGCTTCCGTTCCGCCACCCTCCTCGCCCGTTTTGCAATCGTGTGCCGCCACATCCGGCTGGCTGGTCGGAAACGAGCCCGCCAGGTTGGGCGTGCCGAGCTTGTGCATCTCGCAGGTGAAGTCCAGCAGGTTGACGTAGCCGTCCTGCCGATGGAAGTGCCCGGAGGCGCGCACGAACAGATTCGGGGCCACCGTGGTATCAAAGGCGCCGGTCGTTCCGATCTCCTTGTAGGAGCCGGAGGTGAAGGTCAGGAAGCCGCTGTCATCGCCCATCGGCTGCTTGGTGTACAGCTTGATGGCGCCGCCGATACTGGCGTTACC
>DASUBN010000152.1:0-2194 GCA_035763245.1 Gammaproteobacteria bacterium
TGTCTTCATGGGCCACGGTCAGGGTGCCCTGGCCGTTGGAGCTGAAGGCGAGCTGGGTGCCCGGGTCGAAGCGGGTGGCATCAACCCCCTCCCCTATCGGGAAGCTCGCCACGACCTTGCCGGCATCCGCATCGCTCACGGCCATGATTTTGTTGTCGCAACCGGAGAAGAGGCGCCGGTGTTCCTCGTCCAGGGCGAGGCCGGAGGGGCTCTCGCAGGGGGCGAGGGACCAGGTCTTGACCACCTTGGCGGTGGCGGCGTCGATCTCGGAAAGCTCGCTCTTGCTCTCGATGTTCACGAACACCTTGCCCTTGCCGTCGGCCACGGCGAACTCGGGCCGGCCGTCGAGGGCGATGGTGGCCACGACCCTGTCGGTGGCGGCGTCGATGACGGTGGAACTGTTGCTGCGGCCGTTCATGGTGAACACGCGCCGGGTGACGGGTTCGTAGACGATGGCATCCGGGTTCTCGCCGGTGACCTTGACCTTGTCCGTCTGCTCCAGGGTCTTCAAGCTGAACACGGTGACGGTGCTCTCACGGCCGTTGCTGGTGAAGCCCTTGCCGAGGTCGTGGGCGAGCGCTATGCCGTGCACGCCATCAGTGCCCGGAATCTCCTTCAGGACCTTGCCGGTGGCGGGGTCCACCACCATGACGCGGGTGGCGCGGGAGAGGAACAGGCGCTTGCCGGCGGCGTCGTAGGTGAGGTAATCCCAGCCGCCTTCGCCGCCCAAGGTGATGGCCTTGTCCAGTTTGTAGTGGTCGGGAGCCGCGGCGAAGACCGGAGCGGCGGCGAGGAGCATCGAGCAGACCAGGAAGGGGGTGACGCGCATGGGCAGGCTCCGTGTCACTAAAGGTAAGGAAGCTTGGGAATATACTCTGCCGGTATACCAGGCCTGAAACCTTAAGAAAAGTTAATGCCCCATGGATAAGTCGAACACCGACGCCGCTGCAATCGAAGCCCTGCCCGCCCACGAAGCCACCGTCGGCGGCGGCATGCAGGTGCGCCGCGCCCTGCCCCATCGCCTGCACCGCCGGGTCGGCGCCTGGTGTTTTCTCGACCATTACGGTCCCGTGACCCTGGCGGCGGCCGATGCCGGCATGCGCGTCGGTCCCCATCCCCACATCGGGCTGCAGACCGTGAGCTGGCTCTATGAAGGCGCCGTGCTGCACCGGGACAGCTTGGGCTCGCTGCAGCTCATCAAGCCGGGCCAGCTCAATCTCATGACGGCGGGCCATGGGATCTCCCATTCGGAAGAGAGCCCCGCCGGGCATCCGCCGGATCTGCACGGCCTGCAGTTCTGGATCGCGCTGCCGGAAAGCCGGCGTGATGGCGAAGCCGCATTCGACCACCATCCGACATTGCCGTCGATCTCGCGCGATGGCCTGGATATGACGCTCATCCTCGGTGAGGCCCTGGGCGAACGCTCGCCGGCCAAGGTGTATTCGGACATGGCGGGCATCGACATCGTGTGCCGGGACACAGGCAGCCGCCGGATGCCCCTGGACCCGGTGTTCGAGCACGCGCTCTTCCTCATAGAAGGCGAGATGACCCTGGAAGGCCAAGCCATGGCGCCGGGGACGCTCTATTACCTGGGACCAGGACGCGAAGGGATGACACTGGGCAACAAGGCACATGCCCGGGCTTTCCTGCTGGGCGGCGTGCCCATGGACGAGGACGTGCTGCTGTGGTGGAACTTCGTGGGCCGCAGCACCGAGGAGATGGCGGCCGCGCGCAAGGAGTGGGAAGCGCGCGATGCGCTGTTCGGCGATGTGAAAGGCTATGACGGTGAGCGGCTCACGGCGCCGGAACTCACCGCCCGTCTCAGGGCCCGCTAAGACCCCGGCCTGATGTCTTGAAAAAACCGTCCGACCTTACGGCCGGACGGTCCCCCACCATCGAAGCCTCGCGTCGCCGCCTCACGGTCCCCCTTGCACGGCGACGGAAGACTTCTCCCCGGGTGCAGCCCTTCCCGATCGGATTCGGTCGGTGCTCTTTTATGTCGGCACCGCTACGTTTCCGCCATTTTCCCGTCGATTTGGCTTATGCCGCCGGAAGGTAATATATTTTCCGTGGCTTTTGGACATCGCTGAATAAATAACGATTAGATTGGGGGATACATGAATTTCGACAAGACCGACCTGCATATCCTGCGGGAGTTGCGGAACAATGCGCGGGTGCCGAACAAGGTGCTGGC
>DASUBN010000153.1:0-5462 GCA_035763245.1 Gammaproteobacteria bacterium
CAAGGACTACGCCCGCGTCACCCTGAGCGCAGACTTGAGCGGCTTCAGCGCCGATGACAAGCAACTGCTCGCCAAGCTCATCGCTGCCGGCAAGATCATGGACGACATCTATTGGCAGCAGACCTATGGCGACAAGGCGGCCCTGCTTTCGGGCATCCGCGATGCGGATACGCGCGAGTTCGCCGAGATGAATTACGGCCCCTGGGATCGTCTCAATGGCGACCGGCCGTTCGTGGCAGGCATAGGCAGCAAGCCGGCGGGCGCCAATTTCTATCCCGCCGACATGAGCAAGGACGAGTTCGACAAGGCCAAGCTGCCGGGTAAGGACAGCCTCTACACTCTGCTGCGCCGTGATGCCAAGGGCGCGCTCACGGTAGTCCCCTACCACGTAGCCTATGCGGAGGAACTGCAGCAGGCTTCAGACCTTCTCAACCAGGCTTCGGCCCTGGCCGCGGACCCGGGCCTCAAGAAGTACTTGGCGCTGCGCTCCCAGTCCCTGCTCACGGACCAGTACCAGGAGAGCGACCTCGCCTGGATGGACATGAAAGACAACAAAATCGATCTGATTATCGGACCCATCGAGACCTACGAGGATGCGCTGTTCGGGTACAAGGCGTCTTACGAATGCTTCGTACTGCTGAAGGACATGGAGTGGTCCAAGCGCCTCGCCCATTACACCCAATTCCTGCCCAGGCTGCAGAAGGATTTGCCGGTACCGCCCCGCTACAAGCGCGAGAAGCCGGGTACCGCCTCGGATCTCGGTGCCTACTACGCCGTCTATTACGCCGGCGACGCCAATGCGGGCGCCAAGACCATCGCCGACAACCTGCCCAACGACGAGCAAGTGCAACTGCAGAAGGGTACGCGCAGGCTGCAGATGGAGAACGTGATCCACGCCAAGTTCGACAAGATCATGCTGCCCATTGCCCAGGAGCTCATCGCGCCCGACCAGTTGCAGCACGTGACCTTCGAGGCCTTCTTCCAGAACACCATGTTCCACGAAGTCTCACACGGCCTCGGCATCAAGAACACGGTGAACGGCAGAGGGACGGTGCGCCTGGCGCTCAAGGATTACGCGTCGAGCTTCGAGGAAGGCAAAGCCGACGTACTCGGCATCTACCTGTTGGAATGGCTGGCGGACCACGGTGAGCTGGACAAGTCCAAGCTCATGGACAACTACGTGACCTTCCTGGCGGGCATCTTCCGTTCGGTGCGGTTTGGCGCCAGCGATGCCCACGGCAGGGCCAACATGGTGCGCTTCAACTTCTTCAGCAGCATGGGCGCGTTCACCCGCGACCCGGCCACGGGCAAATACAGCGTGAACCCGGAGAAGATGCGCGCCGCCGTGCAGGCGCTTTCGGCGAAGCTGCTCACCATCCAGGGCAACGGCGACTATGCCGCGGCCAAGAAGCTCACCGAAGACCAAGGCATCATCGGGCCGCAGCTCAAGGCCGACCTGGACCGGCTCAACAAGGACGACATCCCGGTAGATATAGCCTTTGAGCAGGGTCTGGATGTGCTGGGCCTGAACGCCCAGGGCGCGCCGGCATCCGGCACCGGGAATTGAAACGCCCGTGTCTACCTGATAGGCGTATCTATCACGATAGCGAGCGTCCCGGCGCTCGCCCTGCTCCACTCCCCCTGGCCCACGAAGTCGCCGGGTTGTTCCTCCGGAGCGCCGCGCCTGGAGATGCGCGCGACCACGCGCAGTTGGGCGTGACCCGAGAGACTCTGCCCCGGGACGGGGGCATCCTGGTCTGAAAGCGTGACATCCAGCGGCAACGCGCCCGCCTGGAAGCGCCGCACCGCCAGGGGCGGCCCGCCCGTCGTCCCTTCCGGAAGCGCGAACACGAACAAGGTCTCGTCTGGTCGCACTTGATGGCGCAGGGCCGGCGCCAGGCTTACGTGGAGACGGAGCACGGTGCCGCCCGCGGCCGCGGACACCGGAGGCGCATTGGCCACGGAGCCGCCCGCCTGCACGATGTACTTGCTGATGATCGCGCGGTACTGGGCCGGTGGATCCTGGGCCAGCAGCGCTTGCCAGCGCTGCACCGCAAGCGTCTTGTCGCCGCGCTCATAAGCGCCGAGGCCACCGTACCAGAGCGCCTGCGGGTTCCGAGGATCTGATTGCAAAGCCTTCTCGAACAGCGGCAGGGCCTTGCCCATGAAGTCGGCCGGGTTGGCGAGCGTGATGGCCTCTGCATATCCCGAAAGCACATCGGGCTGACTGTCGCCCGCGAGCTTATAAGCGTGGCTGTAGGCATCCACGGCATCGGCATAGCGTTCCATGATTACATAGGCATGGCCGAGCGTCTCCCAGCCTTGCAGGTCGTCGCCGTCGGTGCTATGCAGCTTGGCGGAGAGGTCATCCACCATCTGCTTTACCGCCGGTATGCTCGCTTGCTCCACGCCCAGTGCTCCGCTGCGCCAGCTACCGTAGTAGTCGTAGAGCACGGCAGCCAGGACGGCAACGAAGATGCCTGCGATCAGCGCCGCCTTGCGGCCGTGGCCCGCGGCCGTACCCGAGGCGGCAGCTGGCTGACCCCGTTCGGTTTCGAGGTCGCGCAACGCAGCCTGGTAGTCAGCCTCGGCCAGCAGGCCCGCGGCGAGATCCCGCCGTAATTCGGCCAGCTGCAAGGTATGGGTCGCGATCGCGGCATCGGAGGACAAGGTCGCAGTCTTGCCGGCGCCGCGCCACAAGGGAATGGCGATGGATGCCACGGCGGCGAGCAGCATCAACAGACAAATGGCGGCGAAGATCATGGTGCCCCTTGCCCGGAGTCCACCGCCGCGCGGCGGCGCAATACCCGGATCCCCACCGCTAGACCGATGGCGAGGAACAGGAAAGGCCCACCCCATAGCAGCCAGGTGTCGATCTGCACCGGAGGCTTGTAGAGCACGAAGTCGCCGTAGCGGGCCACCATGTAGCTCCGGATCTCTTCATCGGTTTTACCGGCGGCCACCATGCCGCGGATCTGGCGGCGGAAGTCCGCCGCCAGATCCGCATCGGAGTCCGCGACGGTCTCGTTCTGGCAAACCAGGCAGCGGAAGTCGTGGATCAGGTTCTCATAACGGGTTTCCAGGGCCGGATCGCGGAACGGCGCTTCACTGTCGATGGCGAAAGCGGGAGCTAACAGCAGCCCCGCAAGGAGGCCAATGACGATGCGCTTCATGGCTGCTGGGCCTGCAACGACCGGATGCGCGGCATGAGGTCGTCGTGGATGAGCGCGGCGGTCAGGGGGCCGATGTATTTGTGGCGGATCACGCCCTGCTTGTCTACCAGAAAGGTCTCGGGCGCCCCATAAACACCCCAGTTGATGCCCACGTCGCCGCTCGCGTCATAGGCGATGGCCGTATAGGGGTCTCCCTGCTTCGCCAGCAGGTCGTCCGCCGCCGTGCGTTCATCCTTGTAATCGAGCCCGTAGATGGGCAGCACGTGCTCGGCCGCGAACTGCATCAGGACCGGATGCTCATCGCGGCAGGCCACGCACCAACTGCCCCAGACGTTGAGCAGATACACCTGGCCCTGGAATGTCGCCTGGGTAAGAATCTGCTTGGGATCCTTGAGGGCCGGCAAGCTGAACTTCGGTGCCGGCTTGCCGATGAGCGGCGACGCGACGATGGTCGGGTTGATGAAGAGGCCCTTGGCGAAGAGACCGATGAGCGCCAGCAGCACCACCGCGGGCAAGGCGAACTTGAGATAACGCCCCACCTCAGGCTTCCTCATCTGCGGCATTGCCGACGGAAGCCGTGGCATCGACCTCACGCCCCACATCGTAGGCATTCGCCTCGACGCGTTTGCGGTAGCGCCTGTCGGACGCGGCCAGGATGCCGCCCAACATCATGAATATGCCGCCGAGCCAGATGAAGCGCACCAGGGGCTTGTACTCGATGCGCACGCTCCAACTGCCGTTGTCCAGGGGATTGCCGAGGGCGACGTAGAGGTCCCGGAACAGGCCGGGATGGATGGCGGCTTCAGTGGTGACGGTGGTGGTGAAGCGGCGCTTCTGGGGCAGCATGACCCCCACAGCTACGCCCTGGCGGCTCACCGTAAAGCTCCCCTGCTCCGCTTGGTAATTTGGGCCATCCACGGTGCTGACCCCCTGGAAGGCGAAGCTGTAGCCGCCCACGACAGCACTGCTTCCCGGCGCGAGCACAAGATCCCGCTCCACACCGAGCAGGCTCGTGACCGTGATACCGAGCACGAGGCAACCGGCGCCGAAATGGGCGAGGCTCATGCCCCACACGGCTCTTGGCAACGACATGTGGTGTCCCTGCGTACGTCGCCTGAGCCGGCTCAGGGGTTCGATGAAGGCGGAAGCCGCCGCCCAAGCCGCCAGCGCCACGCCGGCGGTGAGCAGCGCGCCGCGCTCCGCGCCCGCCGCCACAACCGCCGTGATACCCGCCAGCAAGGCGATCACCGCGGCGGCTCTGATTCGGCGCCCCGTGGCGACGGGGTCGCCGTGTTTCCAGCGTACATAGGGTCCGATGCCTATCAGCACCAGGAACGGCAGCATGATGGGGATGAACACGCTGTTGAAGTAAGGCGGACCCACCGAGAGCTGGCCCAGGCCGAAAGCATCCATCACCAGGGGATAGAGGGTGCCGAGCAGCACCGAGGCGGCCGCCACTACCAGGAAGATGTTGTTGAGGAGCAGCAGGCTCTCGCGGGAGAAAGGCCGGAAACCGCCGCCAGTGGTGAGCGTCGGCGCGCGCCAGGCATAGAGCGTGAGCGCCGCGCCCACGAACAAACCCAGCATGGCGAGGATGAAGATGCCGCGCTTGGGGTCGCTGGCGAAGGAATGCACGGAGATGAGCACGCCGGAGCGCACCAGGAAGGTGCCGAGCAGGCTCAAGGAGAAGGCAGCGATGGCGAGCAAGACGGTCCAACTCTTGAAGGCGCCGCGCTTCTCGGTGACCGCGAGGGAATGCACCAAGGCCGTGCCTACGAGCCAGGGCATGAAGGACGCGTTCTCCACGGGGTCCCAGAACCACCAGCCGCCCCAGCCGAGCTCGTAATAGGACCACCAGCTGCCCAAGGTGATACCGAAACTCAGGAACAGCCAGGCGGTGAGGGTCCAGGGCCGGGACCAGCGGGCCCACACTGAATCCATGCGCCCGCCCAGAAGCGCAGCCACCGCGAAGGCGAAGGCCACGGAGAAGCCCACGTAACCCGTATACAGCATGGGCGGGTGGATGGCCATGGCCGGGTCTTGCAGAATCGGGTTCAAATCCCTGCCCTGCTCCGCCGGCGGCAGGAGCCGAGTGAAGGGATCCGAGGTGGTAAGCATGAAGAGCAGAAAGCCGAGACTGATGAACCCCATCACCGCGAGAACGCGGCTCGTGAACTCCAGCGGCAGGTGGCGGCTGAAGCGCACCACCGCCAGGGTCCAGATGGCCAGCACCGCAACCCAGAGCAGCAGCGAACCCTCATGGGCTCCCCAGACGGCAGTGAAGCGATA
>DASUBN010000154.1:0-6971 GCA_035763245.1 Gammaproteobacteria bacterium
GCTCGCCACGCTTTTGGTGGCTTATTCCTGACACTTCCAAACACAAATGCTGTTGGCAGTCTTCCCTCTGCTACAGCGTTCCTTGCTTCACCTCCAAAACCTATATGTACTGCGCCTATCTGGACCTGGATTCCCGCCTTCGCTTGGCCGCTCCCGGCATCCTGCCTCCCGCGGCATTAGCACATCCTTGTGCGTCAATGACGGAAAACTAGAATTTCCCGTAGTAACCCTCCTTGAGGGCGTCATAGAGGTTCGCGGCGGTGTGCTTCTCGCCGTCGTATTCAATCTCCTCATCACCCCTGGCCTCGATGACGCTGCCGTCCTCGAGGGTGAACTTGTAGGTGGTGTTCTTGAGGTCCTGTTCCTTCACCAGCACGCCCTGGAACGCTTCCGGGTTGAAGCGGAAGGTGGTGCAGCCCTTGAGGCCCTGCTCGTAGGCGTAGAGGTAGATGTCCTTGAACTGCTCGTACGGGTAATCCGTGGGCACGTTCGCGGTCTTGGAGATGCTGGAGTCCACCCACTTCTGGGCCGCGGCCTGGATATCCACGTGCTCCTTGGGGCTGATGTGCTCGGCGGTGATGAAGTAGTCCGGCAGCTTCTCCTCCGGCTTGTCCGAGCCCGGCATGGCCTGGGGGTTCACGAGCGCCCGGTAGGCCAGGAGCTCGAAGGAGTAGACGTCCACCTTCTCCTTGCTCTTCTTGCCGGAGCGGATCACGTTCCGGAAATAGTGATGGGCGAAGGAGGGCTCGATGCCGTTGCTGGCGTTGTTGGCCAGGGACAGCGAGATCGTGCCGGTGGGGGCGATGCTCGTGTGGTGGGTGAAGCGGGCGCCGGTGGCGGCCAGGGCGTCCACCAGGTCCGGCGCCACTTCCGCCACCCGCTGCATGTAGCGGCTGTAGTTGGCGTGCAGCTCCCGGCCCTTGATCTTGTCGCCCAGCTTCCAGCCGTCCGCGGCCATCTCGGGGCGCTTGCGCAGCATCTCGGCGGTGACGGTGAACTCCTCCACCATGATGGGGGCGGGGCCCTTCTCCTGGGCGAGCTCCAAGGCCTCTTCCCAGCCGGCCACGGCCATCTCCCGGGAGACGTCTTCGGTGAACTTGACCGATTCCGCCGAGCCGTATTTCCAGCCCAGCATGGTGATGGTGGACCCGAGGCCGAGATACCCCATGCCGTGGCGGCGCTTGCGGGAGATCTCCTCCCGCTGCTGCGGCAGGGGCAGGCCGTTGATCTCCACCACGTTGTCCAGCATGCGGGTGAAGACCTTCACCACTTCCCGGTACTCGTCCCAGTCGAAGCGGGCCTTGGGAGTGAAGGGATCCAGCACGAACTTGGTGAGGTTCACCGATCCCAGCAGGCAGGAGCCGTAGGGCGGCAGGGGCTGCTCGCCGCAGGGGTTGGTGGCGCGGATGTTCTCGCACCACCAGTTGTTGTTCATCTCGTTGACCTTGTCGATGAGCACGAAGCCGGGCTCGGCAAAGTCATAGGTGGAGGCCATGATGAGGTCCCACAGCCTTCTGGCGTGGATGGTCTTGTAGATGCGGCAGGCCTCGAGGCCCTGCTCGTTGACGATGTAGCCCTCGGTGGTGGGCCACTCGCGCCACACGGTCTTGGTGGCGTCCTTGAGGTCGATGCCGTCGGCCTCCACTTCCTTCTTGTCGTAGGGGAAGGCGAGTTGCCAGTCGGCATCGGACTTCACGGCTTCCATGAAGTCACGGGTGACGAGCAGCGAGAGGTTGAACTGGCGCAGGCGCCCGTCCTCGCGCTTGGCGCGGATGAAATCGGTGACGTCGGGATGGCCCACATCGAAGGTGCCCATCTGCGCGCCGCGGCGGCCGCCGGCGGAGGACACGGTGAAGCACATCTTGTCGTAGATATCCATGAAGGACATGGGACCGGAGGTGTAGGCCCCGGCGCCGGCCACGTAGGCGCCGCGCGGCCTGAGGGTGGAGAATTCGTAGCCGATGCCGCAGCCGGCCTTCAAGGTGAGCCCCGCCTCATGGACCTTGTGCAGGATGTTGTCCATGGAGTCGCGGATGGTGCCGGACACGGTGCAGTTGATGGTGGAGGTGGCGGGCTTGTGCTCCAGGGCGCCGGCGTTGGAGGTGACGCGGCCGGCCGGGATCGCGCCGTGGCGCAGCGCCCACAGGAACTTCTCGTACCACTCCTCGCGCTTCTCGGGGGACTCGACGTCGGCGAGGGCGCGCGCCACCCGCTTCCAGGTGTCGTCCACTTCCTGGTCGAGGATGCGGCCGTCCTTCGCCTTGAGGCGGTACTTCTTGTCCCAGATGTCGGAGGAGGCTTCTTGTACGGGTATGTCGATCACGGCGTCGGGCGCCTGCTTGAGGGCGGTTTTCATCTCTAAATCTAAGCCTCCATGTGGGCGGTTTTTCGTTTTAAAAGGAAACCTTCCGAAAAGCGGTCACCCCGGCAGTCCCTGCCGCGCGTATGACGCCTCTATTTCAGAACGGTCTCGCTTTGGCCCCGGTCTGCACGAGCGCTTCCATTGCAGACCTTGTTCCTATTCCGTGGATAACTTGTGGAAAAGCTGGGAGTTACAAGACACAACATCTTGTGCTCAGCCTCCCCAACGAATTCCAAAATAAGCCTAGACCCCGATTTCGTATTTGTCAATGAAAAATCAATACGTTACAGCACGAAATTAATCTACTTTCCCCCTGGGCCAAGCCCTTGGCACGGCAGGGGAAAACACAATATCTAGGGGTGGCGGGAGTAAATCACAAAGCGTCGTGTAATGGAAGCCGGGTAATCGCCTCGGGCTTTGTAAGGTGAATCCCACCCTCGTCTGCGCGATAGACGCGCAAAGCGACATATCGCGCCCACGGCCACGCGTGCCAGGCGGGGCGTTTCGGCGCGGCGCAAAGCGGGCCTTGAGAATTCTTTCCCCGCCCCTACAAAAGGGGACATGGATTCACAAACCCCTTTTGGAGGAGACAAGCCATGAACATGATCCGTTATCAGCCCTGGAACCTGGTGGACCAGCTCTTCAACGGCCACAGCTTCGGCTTCAACGGCGAGTTGAACACCGTGAGCGCCTGGACGCCGCGCGTGGACGTGAAGGAGGAGGCCGAGCGCTTCCTGATCCGCGCCGACATCCCCGGCGTGGACCCGAAGGACATCGAGGTGAGCCTGGAGAACGGCCTGCTCACCATCAGCGGCGAGCGCAAGACCGAGAGCCGCGACGAGCAGGAAGGCTGGACCCGCGTGGAGCGCCACAGCGGTCGCTTCCAGCGCAGCTTCACCCTGCCGGAGACGGTGGACGCCGAGGGCGTGAGCGCCAAGGGCAGCCACGGGGTGCTGGAGATCTCGATCCCGAAAGTGGCGAAAGTCCAACCGCGCAAGATCGAAGTGAAGGTTAACTAAGCGGAACTTAGAAGGCCGCTGAACCGTGTCTAGACCCGGCCGCGTCGCGCTCTCCAAGAGGTTGCTGTGGTGCGATGCGGCCGGTTTCCTTTACTAAATCGCGAGGCGCAGGGTTCGCGGCACCGCCGCGAACGGGCGGACAGGGCTCACTGCGAAGCGGTGAGCGGGCTGTCAGGAGACAGCCCTGGACCAAGCCTGGAGCAGGAAGCGAAGGGCTTGGTCCGCCCTGGACTTTCCGGCGAAGCATGGACGCATAGCCGGAAAGCGCCGTGAAGAAGCGGAGGGTTCGCGGCACAGCCGCGGACGGGCGGACACGACGTCCGCCCAGGGCTTTCTGACGAAGCAGGAAAGCGAAGCCAGAAAGTCCGAGCCTGTATCGGACTCGCCGACTCCGCAAGAGCTCAGGGTCGGTGCATGCACCGACGGGTGGATAGGGATTTCCACCCTGGACTTGCGTGCGGCGCAGAAGCAAGTGCGCAAGAGCTTTTGCGGAGATAATCCGTTAGGCAGCCCTGCCGCTTCGGCGGGGCGTATATCGGTCGCCAGGCCGACATAGGCCGCAGGCGTATGCTTAGGGCTTCGGGCTGCGACCTTCCGGGCGCGCCGCGCATCCTATCGGGTAGTGCTGCAGCCGTCGGGCGGGTCCACCGCGCCTCGGGGGCTGCGTTATCCCCGGTGCGAACCGTCCATCCCTATTTACGCCTCATATAGAAGGACGCTCATAAGATGAAACGCCTATCCCTCGCCGCCCTCGTCGCGGCCTCCGCCCTCTCCCTCCCGCTCGCCGCCTTCGCGCACATGCCGCCGCCCGCCGTGAACGGCCAGGCGGTGCCCTCGCTCGCGCCCATGATCAAGCGGGTGACGCCGGCGGTGGTGAACGTCTCCACCCGCGGCCACGTGCAGGTGCAGCAGCAGAACCCCTTCATGAACGACCCCTTCTTCCAGCAGTTCTTCGGCGGCCAGGGCTTCGGCAGCGGCCCGATCCAGCGCCAGTTCGAGAGCTTGGGGAGCGGCGTGATCGTGGACGCGGCCAAGGGCTACATCCTCACCAACAACCACGTGGTGGAGAACGCGGACAAGATCACCGTGACGCTCAACGACGGCCGCAACTACACCGCGAAGGTGGTGGGCAAGGACCCGGAGACGGACGTGGCGGTGCTGCAGATCAAGGCCGACAACCTCACCGCGGTGCCGCTCGGCAACTCCGCCGCGCTGCAGGTGGGTGACTTCGTGGTGGCCATCGGCAACCCCTTCGGCCTGAAGCACACGGTGACCGCCGGCATCGTCTCGGCGCTCGGCCGCGCCGGCATCGAGGACGGCAAGTACGAGAACTTCATCCAGACCGATGCCTCCATCAACCCCGGCAACTCCGGCGGCGCGCTGGTGGACCTCAACGGCAACCTGGTGGGCATCAACACCGCCATCCTCTCCCGCGGCGGCGGCAACATCGGCATCGGCTTCGCGATCCCCATCGACATGGCCCGTGACGTGATGGACCAGCTCGTGAAGTACGGCAAGGTGGAGCGCGGTGTGCTGGGCGTGACCATCCAGAACCTCACCCCCGAGATCGCCAAGGGCCTCGGCATCAACGCCTCCGAGGGCGTGGTGGTGACCCAGGTGCAGCGGGGCTCCGGCGCGGAGAAGGCCGGCGTGAAGGCCGGTGACGTGATCCTCAAGGTGGACGGCAAGCCGGTGACCAGCAACTCGGCGCTGCAGAGCGAGATCGGCGTGATGCGCCGCGGCTCCGAGGTGCACCTGCAGCTCGCCCGCAACGGCGAGATCCTCAACCTCAGCGCTACCATCGGCAAGCCGAGCGGCGGCGAAGGCGAGGAGGAATCCGGCGGCGCGAACGGCAACCAGGCGCAGGACTTCGGCCTGCACGTGGGCAAGATCGACCGGAACTCCGACCTCTACGGCAAGGTGGAGGGCGTGGAGATCACCGCCGTGGACCAGGGCAGCGACGCGGAGCTGGCGGGCCTGCAGCCCGGCGACGTGATCGTGGCCGTGAACCGCAAGCCGGTGAAGACCGTGGAGCAATTCAACGAGGCCGAGCACAAGAGCAAGGGCTCGCTGTTCCTCACGGTGCGCAGGGACGACCAGATGTTCTACGTGTCCTTAGGCGAGTAGATTCAGTCGCAGGACTGACACAGGAAGGGCCCCGGAAACGGGGCCTTTCTTTTAGCGCGGTTTGAATTCAGTCCTTACCCGTCCCTGGTGTGCCAACCAGTTCGGCCATCCCTGGCCGATCGCTCGTCGCAGTGCGACGAGCCCTGTGCGGCTCGTATTCCGGGTACCGTCCAGGTACCCGGGTAGCCCAACCCCTCGCGGCAGAGCCGCTCGTCCCTGGTTGGGCGTGCGCCGGCGTGAAGCGGTGCTTCACGTAAAACTCCGGCTCACATTATGTATCGTTCTCAACTCAAGTCCCTCGAAATGGCCTATAAATAGAATCCGCGCCGGCTTCTTCGGAACCCGGCACGCCGCTCTATCGTCTCAAACCATCCGTCCATAGGGAGATTCTCATGCAGAAGATCAACAAGACCCTCCTGACGCTCCTGGCCGCGGGCCTGCTCAGCGCCGGCTCCGCCTTCGCCGCGGACGCGCCGGCTGCCGCCAGCGCCGCTGCCGCCCCTGCGGCCGCCGCCCCGGCCGCGGCTCCCGCCGCCGCCGCGCCCGCCGAGAAGCCGGCCGCCAAGGGCAGCGCGAACAAGCTGACCTTCACCAGCGGCGTGGAAAACCACGAGCCCACCGACGACCTGAAGACGCTGGACAACAGCCACACCCGCATCTACTTCTATGCGGTGCTGAACAACCTCCAGGGCCAGGAAGTGGATTTCCGCTGGAGCTACAACGGCGTGACCCAGGCCGACGTGAAGCAGACTCCGAAGTATGCCCACTACCGCACCTACACCAGCAAGGAGCTCGACCCCTCCAAGCTCGGCACCTGGACGGTGGACATCCTGGACAGCGCCGGCAACAGCCTGGGCAGCAAGACTTTCGACTACACGAAGGCGGAAGCAGGTGCCGCTTCTGCGGCACCGGCGGCTGCGACGAAGTAAGCACTCGCTGGAATTGACGATTCGAAGAGGGCGCGCAAGCGCCCTCTTCTTTTTTGCGGGTAGCCGGGTTGTTCTAGAGGGCGCGTTCCGCCGCGCCCACGGGCCCCTTTTCTTTGCTCGTCCAAAGAAAAGGGGCGAAAAGAAAGGACGCCCCCGGAGGCCGGTCCCAAGGGGACTCCGCTGCGCGCTTCGCTCGCTACGGAGTTGTGCTCACGGGGCATCCTGCCCCGGTCGCACAAGCTCGCCATCCCTGGCTTCGCCCCCTAACGGGGCTATTCCTTGCTCGCTCCAGTGCTCGCCGACCTCCAAGGGGGCGGGAAGAACTCACTCTCCACTCCCCATCTTCTCTTCCCACCCGTAGCGCGTGCCGAGCACTGGACTGAGCAAGGCAAGCCCGAAGGGGGGCCGCCAGGACGGCGGCGCCTCCACACGCGGCATAGGGACATGCCGTGTGCGGAGCTCCGCAGCGAAGGAAGGGCGCAGGGTAGGCGCGGCTTCCGCGCCCCGCGCTCCGGGGCAATGGTTTTGGGCACT
>DASUBN010000155.1:0-4516 GCA_035763245.1 Gammaproteobacteria bacterium
TACGGCGAAGGCAGCCCGGCGCCCGGCAAGGTGCTGGTAGTGAAGTTCCGGCTGGAAGGCCAGGAGTACCTGGCCTTGAACGGCCTGCAGACGAAACCCTTCTCAGAAGCGGTGTCGCTCATGGTGAACTGCAAGGACCAGCAGGAAGTGGATTACTACTGGGACAAGCTGCTCGCCGGTGGGGGCTCGCCCATCGCCTGCGGCTGGCTGAAGGATAAGTTCGGCTTCCACTGGCAGGTGACGCCCACCCTCCTCATCGAATATCTCCACGACCCGGACAAGGCGCGGGCCGCCCGGGTCATGGCGGCGATGATGCAGATGGTGAAGATCGACCTCGCGGCGATCCAGAAGGCCTACGACGGCAACTGAGTACAGTCCGGCGGCCGCGGCGCTGGCGCGTGAAGAAGACAAACGGCGGGCAGGTCACCCTGCCCGCCGTCTAAGGGACCCGATCAGAAGCGGTAGGTCAAGCCGATGCCGATGACGGGGTAGACCTTGAAGCTGTTCACGTCGTTCTGCAGCTTGCCCTGCTCCGCCGCCAGGTCGCTCTGGAATTGCGGGTTGCTGGTGACCGAACCCGTGGCCGAGAGCTTAGCCGTGGGCGTGCCCTGGAGCAGCGCGCCCAGGTCGAACTCGAAGCCCAGGCCCGTGTCGGTGGTGCCGTTGGTGTTCCAGCCCAGGCCGAGATAGGGCACGCCGGACTTGAAGCTGATGTCACCGCTAAGCGAGCTCAGCTCCGTGTTGCTGTAGCTGTGCCCGTTGATGGTGTAGCTCGACTGGGGCGTGGCCACCGCGGCGATGTCGTTCTTGTCCACGAAATAGCCGGCGGTCAGACGGAAGGAGCCGGCGAACGGGTGCAGGTCGAAGAGGATGCCGTAGCTCTTCAAGTGCAGGTTGAAATCGTAGTTCACCTGCTCCTTGGTGCCGTTGTAGGTGTAGTTGTAGCGGTTGAGGTCGAGGCGCGTGGTGAAATACGAGTTGACGGTGTAGTTGACCTCGCCGCCGAGGCCGAGCGTGCTCACGTGCGCGTCCAGGCCGAAATCGCTCGCGTAGGCCGCCCCCGGCAGGATCAGCGCGGCCAGCAGGCCCAATGACCAGACTCTCTTCATAGGATCATCTCCCTTGGCATGGATGTATCCCCCTCGACTCACTATACGCCGCGCCGACTTTTGGGCATATACTCCCAAGGGAGAGGGATGGACGACCGCGCCGGGGATAGGACGGCCGAGGCGGAGGGCTACATGCCTGCCAAGAAGGCGCGCAAGAAGGGGACGACGGGAAAGGCACGGCACCGCGGCGGCGCATCGCCTGACGCCGTGCACGGCCGACTGGCCTCCATCCTGGACGCCTCGGACGACGCCATCATCGGCAGCGGCTTCGACGGCGTGGTGACCGACTGGACGCGCGGGGCCGAACGGATGTTCGGCTACACGGTGCGCGAGATGGTCGGGACCTCCATCCTGCAGCTCTTCCCGCCGGAACGCGAGAAGGAGGAAGCCGAGATCGCGCGCAAGGTGGCGCGCGGCGAGAGCGTCGGTCTCTTCGAGACGCAGCGCAAGTCCCGTGACGGACGCCTCATCGACGTACTCGTCAAAGCCGCCCCCATCCGCGACGCCGGCACCATCGTCGGCGTCGCGCGCATCCTGCGGGACATCACCTCCCGCAAGGAGCAGGAGCGCCAGCTCCTGCGTATGACGCGGCTCTATGCCGCCTTCAGCCAGGTGAGCCAGGCCATCAGCCACACCCAATCCATGGACGAGCTGTTCGGCCGGGTGTGCCGGGCGCTGGTGGAGCACGGCGGGTTCCGCATGGCCTGGATAGGCTGGCACGATCCGCAGACCCGGCGCATCGCCCCGCGCGCCGTGTGGGGCGACACGGACGACTACATCCGCACCACGCAGGTCTACTCCGACGAGCGCCCGGAAGGCATGGGGCCCTCGGGCCGGGCGTTTCGCAGCGGCAAGCCCTATATCTGCCGCGACATCGCCGGGGATCCCGCGACCCTGCTGTGGCGCGCGGAGTTGTTACGCCGCGGCTACAAATCTGCGGCGTTCTTCCCGATAAGCGGCGACGGCGAAGTGAACGGGGTCTTGAACGTCTTCTCGGACGACGCCGCGTTCTTCCAGGACAAGGAGATCAACCTCCTGGAAAAAACCGCCCTCGACGTCTCCTCCGCGCTCGGCGATATCCGGGAGCGGGAGCGCCGCCGGCAGGCGGAGTTGACGGCCGATTCGGAACGGCTGTTCTCGGCCACCATGATCGAAAGCCTGCCGGGCATCCTCTATTTCTACGACCAGCAGGGCCGCTTCCTGCGCTGGAACCGGAATTTCGAGACCGTGAGCGGGTATTCCGCCGCCGAGATCGCGGGCATGCATCCCCTGGACTTCTTCCGCGATGCCGAAAAAGCCCTGCTCCGGCAGCGGATCGACGAGGTGTTCGAGAAGGGCGATTCCTTCGTGGAAGCACCCTTCCTGTCCAAGGACGGCCGCACCACCGATTACTTTTTTACCGGCCGGCGGGTGTTGATGGACGGCAAGCCCTGCCTCGTGGGCGTGGGCATAGACATCTCGCTGCGCAGGCGGGCCGAGGAGGCGCAGCAGGCGATGGAGGGTCGTTACCGTTCCCTGTTCGAGCATGCGCCGGACGGCATCGTGGTCGCGGACACGAAGGGTTTCTACCTGGACGGCAATCCCAGCATCTGCCGCATGCTGGGTTACAGCCATGAGGAATTAGTCAGGCTGCACTCCTCCGACATCGTGGTGCCCGAGGAACTGGACCGCATCGAACCCGCCATCGACGCCATCGAGGCCAAATCGAACTACCACAACGAATGGCGCTTCCGCCGCAAGGACGGCTCGGTGTTCCCGGCGGAGGTCTTTGCCGCCATGATGCCGGACGGCAACATCATGGCGATGCTCCGGGACATCACCGAGCGCAAGCGCCTGGAATCCGAACTTGCGCTCCGCGAGCGACGCCTCGATGCTTTCTTCAACAACGCACCGGCGGGCATGATGGTGCGGGACCGGGAACTGCGCTATCTCCAGGTCAACGAGACGCTTGCCAGAATATACGGCCGGCGCGCGGAGGAGTTTCCGGGCAAGACCGCGCGCGACCTGATCCCCAAGATGGCATCCAAGGTCGAACCGATATTGCGCCGGGTGCTCGAGACCGGCGAACCGGTCCTCAACGCGGAATTGAGCGGCGAGACGCCCGCACAACCCGGTGTAACGCGCTACTGGACAGCTTCCTATTTCCCCATCCCCGGGGAGGACGGCAAACCGGCGGCCGTTGGTTCCATCGTCATTGACGTCACCGACCAGAAGCAAGCCGAAGAGGAGCGCGACCGGCTGTTCGATCTCTCGCTCGACATGCTGTCCGTGGCGGACTTCGAGGGACGGCTCTTGCACGTGAGCCCGGCCTGGACGGAATGCCTCGGCTGGAGCGCCGAAGAGCTCACCCGCGGGCCGATGATCGAATACATCCACCCGGACGACCACGCGGCCACGCGCGAGATACGCAGGCAAATCTATGCCGGCACGCCCGTGCGGGGCTTCCAGAACCGCTATCGCCACAAAGACGGCTCTTACCGCTGGTTTTCGTGGAGCGTGCATCCGATGCCGGAGCTGCAGCGCGTCTTCGCCGTGGCGCGCGACGTCACCGAGCAGCGCGACGGGGAAGAGGCCGCCCACCGCCGCGAGGAGCAGCAGCGCCGGCTGGTGGAGGAGATGGCCGTGCTCAACAACCGGCTGCTGGAATCCCAGGCGGTGGCCGGCGTGGGCAGCTGGGAGACGGACCTCAAGACCATGGAGGTCACCTGGAGCGACGAGACCTATCGGATATTCAAGCAGGAACCCGTCGTCTTCAAACCCACCCATGCGGCGTTCCTGGAGCTCGTCCATTCGGACGATCGCGACCCGGTGAACGAGGCGTTCCAGGCTTCGATGGGCAAGCCCGGGAATTTCGCCATCGAGCACCGCATCCTGCTGCCGGGCGGAGAGACGAAGACCGTGGAGGAGCGCTGGCGCATCTTCAACGACGAGACCGGCACCCCCATCCGCGCTTTCGGCACCTGCCAGGACATCACCCAACGCAAGAACATGGAAACGCAGCTCCTGCGCGCCCAGCGGCTGGAGAGCATCGGCACCCTGGCGGGCGGCATCGCCCACGACCTCAACAACGTCCTGGCGCCGATCATGGTCGCCGCCGACATGCTGGAGATGGACCTGAAGCTGCCGAAAAACCTCGAAGTCGTCAGGATGATCAAGTCCAGCGCCCGGCGCGCCGCCGACCTCGTCAAGCAGGTCCTCTCCTTCTCCCGCGGCGCCGAGGGGCAGCGGGTGCCGGTGGACGTGGAAGCCGTGGTGCAGGACCTCAACAAGCTGACGCATGACACCTTCCCGAAGAACATCGCCATCGAGACCGTTCCGGCGCGCGGGCTCTGGCGGGTGAAGGTGGATCCGACGCAGCTGCACCAGGTGCTGCTCAACCTCTATGTCAACGCCCGGGATGCGATGCC
>DASUBN010000156.1:0-2864 GCA_035763245.1 Gammaproteobacteria bacterium
CGAGGGTGCCCGTGGTGAGCGCGCCCTGCTGGGCGATCTCCCGCAGGCACAGCATCTGGGGTCCGGTCAGGCCGTGGCTGTCGGAGAGCTGGCGGCTGTAGACGTCCATGCCGCGCATGATGCGGCGCAGGTCCATGAAGATGTTTTTCATCGGATCGTAATCCATGTCCTCTCATCTCCCTCTTTGTTTACGAACCCGGGCCCTGTCCCGGATTCATCATTATTATGTAATATAACATAATATTATTCAAGTTCTAAATTAATTTTGCTATACGCCCCTTGGAGGCTGTCCGCCAAGGCCCCCTGTAAACCCGCTGCTAGAATGGGCCCCTTGAGCCCCAAGGAGCCCCCATGATCACCCTAGGCATCCGCTGCCTCCTGGCCTATCTGCTGGGCTCCCTCATGGGCAGCCTCATCGTGGGCCGGGTCTACGGGGGGGTGGATATCCGCACCCAGGGCAGCGGCAACGCCGGGGCCACCAACGCCCTGCGCACCCAGAGCAAGCTCTTCGCCTTGCTGGTGCTCCTCATCGACCTGGGCAAGGGCATGCTGGCCGTCTACTTCGTCTCCCGCATGCCCATGCCCCTGCACGGAGGCGGGGTGCCCCTGAGCCCGGGTTGGACGGCGGCGCTCTGCGGCGCCCTGGCCGTGGTGGGGCATGTGTTCCCGGTGTTCTATGGCTTCCGGGGCGGCAAGGGTGCCGCCACCTTCCTGGGCGTGCTCGCCGCCCTCGCGCCCCGGGCGCTCGTGCCCGGGCTGCTCGTGTTCGCGCTCACCCTGGTGCTCTCCGGTTACGTGGGCCTTTCCACCGTGCTCGCCGTCTGGGCCGTGGCACTGTTCCTGCTCATCGCCAAGGGGCCCGCCTCGCCCCAGTTCGCCTTCGGCGCCGCCATGGCGCTCTTCATCCTCTACACTCACCGCAGCAACATGCAGCGCCTCCTCACCGGCACCGAGAACCGGTTCCACAGGGTGATGTTGCTGCGCAAGCGCGGCTGATCATGAACACCCGCGCCGCGGACCGCAGTTATCTGCTGCTGCAAGTGCTGGCCGACGGCCATTTCCATTCCGGCGAGACCCTCGCCCACGCCCTGGGCGTGACCCGCGCCGCCGTGTGGAAGAAGGTGCACGCGCTCGAGAAGTTCGGCCTCTCCGTGTTCAGGGTCCCGGGCCGGGGCTATCGCCTCGCCGATCCCCTGCAGCTCCTGGACAGCGCCGGCATCGCCGGGCACTTGAGCGCCAAGTGCCGCCTCAGGCTCAAGCACATCACCGTGCTCGACGTGGTGGATTCCACCAACACCTGGCTCGCCGCCCGCCCGGGCGATCCCGCCGTCTGCTTCGCCGAGTTCCAGTCCGCGGGCCGGGGCCGCCACGGCCGCCGCTGGGTCTCGCCCTTCGCCGCCAACCTCTATATGTCCCTGGGCTGGAGCTTCCCGGAGTGGCCCCAGGGTTTCACGGCCCTCGGCATGGTCGCCGCCATCGCCGCCGTGCGGGCCCTCAAGCGTCTCGGCGTCGAGGGCGTGGGCATCAAATGGCCCAACGACCTCGTGGCGGTCGGCAAGAAGCTCGCCGGCGTGCTGGTGGATATCCAGGGCGAGCCGCCCCGGGCCACCCGCGCCATCATCGGCGTGGGGCTTAACGTGCGCATGCCCGCCGTGGCCGCCGGAGACATCGACCAGCCCTGGATGGATCTCGCCACCTTGACCGAGGGCAAGCCGCCGGAGCGCAACCGTCTCGCCGCCGCCCTCATCGAGTCCCTCGTGTCCTCCCTGGAGGAATTCGAGACCCGGGGTTTCGCGGCGTTCAGCGCCGACTGGCAGGCCTTGGACCTCGTGGCCGGCCACGCCGTGGCGCTCCAGTCCCATGACAAGACCGTCACCGGCGTCGCCGCCGGGGTGGATGAGCAGGGCGCCCTGCTCCTGCGCACCGCCCAGGGCATCAAGCGCTTCGTCTCCGGCGACGTCTCCTTGAGGATGGCCACGTGATCCTCCTGTTAGACATCGGCAACACCCGCATCAAGTGGGCCCGCCTCGAAGACGGCAGGCAGGGGCCCCTCGAGGCCGCCTCCCACGCGGAAGAAGACGTCGGCGGCGTGCTGCAGCGCATCTTCGACGGACCCAAGCCCGAGCGCGTGCTCGCCTCCAACGTGGCCGGCCCCTTGATCGCCTCGGCCCTGGTGGAGCTCTGCACCGAGCGCTTCCGCCTGCGTCCCGAGTTCCTCATCCCGGCGCCCCAGGCCTGCGGCGTCGTCAACGGCTACACCGATCCCGCGCGCCTCGGCGCAGACCGCTGGGCCGCGGTCATCGGCGCCTTCCGCCGTTTCGGCGGGCCCGCCTGCGTCATCGACGCCGGCACCGCCATCACCGTGGATGCGGTCACGGAAGAGGGCAGGCACCTCGGCGGACTCATCGCCCCCGGACCCCAGACCATGCGCCGGGCGCTGGCCGGCGCCACCGCGGCGCTCAGGGACAGGGGCGAAGGCGAGTTCGCGCTCTTCTGCCGCGACACCCGCTCCGCCATCTCCAGCGGCGGCTGGCACACCGCGGCAGGCTTCCTGGAGCGCATCCATCACCTGGTGGGCAAGGAGCTGGGGCCGGGCACCCGCTTCCTGCTCACGGGCGGCGACGCCGAAAGGCTCGACGAGCTCCTGCCGGGCCGCTACACCCTGTGTCCCGATCTCGTGCTCCAGGGTCTGGCCGTCGTCGCGGGGGCGAAACCGTGAAGCGCGCGCTGCTCCTCATCCTCATCCTGGCGAACATCGGGTTCCTGGCCTGGCACCGCTGGTACAGCGCGCCCGAGACCGCGGCCTTGACGCCCGCGCCGCCGCTCACCGGCAAGCCCCTTGAGCTCGCCTCGGAACTCAGTCC
>DASUBN010000157.1:0-4522 GCA_035763245.1 Gammaproteobacteria bacterium
CATCTTCTCCGACTGGATGAGCTGCGTCTGGGAGGCCTTGAGCTGCTGGTAGGCCCTGGTGAGCTCGGCGGCCTGGGCGGCGAGCTGCTCGTCCATGGCGTGCAGGAGGTGCATCACCGCGCCCATGCCGAGGTACTTGACCTCCTCGGTGATGATGAAGTCCTCGGTCACCGGGAACTGCAGGCGCGCGGTGACGGTCTTGCTCGCCTCGGTGAGGCCGATGTCGGCCTCGATCATCACCGGCGTCCCGTTCATGATGGCCGTGACCGGGCGCTTGCCGAAGAGTTCGCGCCCGTATTGCCGGAACAGCACTTCCTGCATGCGCGCGCGGCTGATGACCCCGAGCGGCTTGTCGCCGTCCAGCACCGGCAGCGACAGCAGCTTGCCGTTGTTCTCATCCATGAAGAGGTCGGCCACATCGGCGACCCTAACGTCAGGTGGGATACCCTGGGCAGCGATCATCAGCTGCTTGAGCTGGGTGGATTCGGACATGGGGACCTGCGACGGTGATCGGGCAATATGTCTGTTGCTGCGCGACCAACATACCGGCGCAATGTGAAAGCGGCGTGAACTTTTTGTTGCAGCGGATGAGACGGGTGGCGAAAAAAGCCGCGCGCGGATGACGCGCGCGTGACAATGTATCAGTCGGATTTCATTGCTTGCACTGCTTCCAGGGCGGCGCGCACCTCCGCCGGGAAATCGAAACTGTCGGAGTACATGCGTAAGGGATCCGCGCCCTGTCCCGGGAAGGCGGCGCGGGCCGCCTGCACCATGGGGGGCGGCCCGGAGAGATAGATGTCGTGGCCGGAGAGATCGGGGAAGTCCTCGAGCACCGCCTGATGCACGAAGCCACGCCGCCCCGTCCACTGGTCGTGCGGCAGGGGCTCCGACAATACCGGTACATATCTGAAGCCCGGTTGCGACCGCGTCCACTCCTTCAACTTGGTGTCGGCGTAGAGGTCGCGCACCGCCCGCGCGCCCCAATAGAAGGCGATCTCGCGTCGGTGTCCGTGCTCGAAGACGTGGCGCAGCATGGCCTGGATCGGGGCATAGCCGGTGCCGCCGGCGATCATCACCAGGGGCCGCGAAGAGTCCTCCCGCAGGAAGAACGTTCCGAGCGGCCCCTGGATGCGCAGCAGCGCGCCCTCATGCAGGTGCTGGAATACTTCCTTGGAGAAGCGCCCACCCGGCACGTTGCGCACATGCAGCTCCAGCAACGTGTCGTCATGGGGCGGGTTGGCGAGGGAGAAGCTGCGGCGGTGGTTCTCCGGCATCAGGATGTCGATGTACTGCCCCGGCAGGAACTGCAACCGCTCCACCGCCGGCAGGCGCAGGTACAGCCCCATCACGTCGTGGGCCAGCGGCTCCAGACGCGCCACGCGGCAGGGCAGGGCCCGCACCCTGAGGTGTGCCATGGCGTCGATGGGCTGGGCGTCGAGGACGAGGTCCGTGCGCGGCACCGCCCGGCAGAGCAAGGCCTCGCCGGAACGGATCTCCAGCGCGGTGAGGGCGAGGGGCGGGCCGTCGGGATAATGGGTGTCCCCCGCCACGACGTGGGCCCGGCAGGTGCCGCAGCTACCGGTGCGGCAGCCATAGGGCAGGTGGATGCCCTGCCGCAACGCCGCCTCCAGCACCCGTTCGCCTGCTTCCACGGTGAACGTCTTGCCGCCGGGTTGTAGCGTGACCTTGTGAGCCATCGGTCCCTCAAAAGAAGATGCCCTGCCTGAAGGCAGGGCATCGGAAGATTATGCCTGACAGAAGCTGCGCTCAGGGCGGACTCGGTTCCGTATCCCGGCAGCTTACCGGAAGGTACTTCGCGTCCACCGGGTTTGCGCTCGCCGGACCGCAGCGCCAGGTCTGGCCGCCGTCGTTGGTCCACAGTTCGACCGCCTTGCCCGAGATCATCCGATTGACGCCCTCCGCCTTCATGGTCGCGATCACTCCCCAGGCGCCGCCCGGGGAACTGGAGACGGTGATGGTGGCCACGTAGCGCCCCACGGATTCGCTCGGGCGGCCGGTGTAGAGCGAAGAGATGTCCGTGGGCCAGACCTTGTTCTTCTGATAGAACTGCGACACCGGCACTTCGGCTTGCCCGGCGAGCTGGATGCCCTCCGACATCTGCGACCGGGCGACGTAGTCCTGATAGGCCGGGATGGCGATGGCGGCGAGGATGCCCCCGAAGAACGGCACGATGAGGAACGACCACGCACCCGCCACCACCCAGCCGGAATTGGGCGGGGACTGCGGACCATAGCGGTTGTCGCCCTCGGTGCCGCGCTTGAACAGCAACATGAGTATGAGCGCTAAGTCGGCGAGTCCCAGCAGCGCCGGCAGCCAGAACAGGCCCGTAGGTATCAGGTGCAGCGTCTTCAGTATGGTGGACAGCATCGCCGCGCCGATGATGAGTGACCACCACCCGCTCACATCCATGTCGTGCAACCGCCGCACGGCGAATACGAAGCTCATCGTGATCATGAATATGTAGGCGGCACCGAATAGCAGGAATGCCAGCAGGCGCGCCTGCAGTGCATAAAGGATTCCGCCCGCGAGCAGCGCCGGCAGTAGCAGCAGGACCACGCCCATACCGTAGGCGAAATAGCGCAGCCGGCCGATCCGGGAGCTATAGGAGAAGAAGCGAATTTCAGCAGCCGATTCCCCGTTCATGTTCTATCCCTTTGATTTACGTTTTAAATCCATGCAAGAGATCTGATCCGGCTCCATCCTCCCATGCGCCCCTAAGGGACCGCAAGCATGCGCGTTGCCGGGGGCGGGCGATGTCAGCATAATCTTAGGAAATAATGAACACCCTCCCCTCCACTGGCGTCCTCATCATCGGTTGCGGCGACGTGGGCCGGCGCATCGCGGCGACGTATCGCGCCACGGGGGAGAACGTGACCGGCGTGGTGCGTTCGGCAGAGAGCGCCGCGGCGGTGCGGCAGGCCGGCGTCACGCCGCTTCGTTTCGACCTCGATGCCGACGACCTGCCGGGTCTGCCCTCTCGCGGCGCACGGCTTTTCTACTTGGCGCCGCCGTTGGACGTGGGCAAGGACGACCTGCGCATCGAGCGGCTGCTGGAGCACTTGGAGCTCACCGGCGTGCCGGCGCGCTTCCTCTACATGAGCACCACCGGGGTCTACGGCGACTGCGGCGGGCGCTGGATCGACGAGAGCGCGCCGCTCAACCCCGCCACGCTGCGCGCCCAGCGGCGCATCGCGGCGGAGAAGGCGGTGCGCGAGTGGTGCGGCGCGCGCGGCATCCCCTGGGTGATCCTGAGGGTGCCGGCCATCTACGGCCCCGGGCGCCTGCTCACCGAGCGCCTCAAGTCCGGCCAGCCCACCATCCGCGCGGAGGAGTGCAGCTACACCAACCGCATCCACGTGGACGACCTCGTGGCCGTGTGCCGCGCCGCCATGACGCGCTCCCCCAGGGACTCCATCTATAACGTCAGCGACGGCCAACCCTCCACCATCACCGACTATCTCTTCAAGCTGGCGGAACTCACCGGTCTGCCCAAGCCGCCGGTGATCTCCATGCAGGAGGCGGAGCGCAGCTTGAGCCCGAGCCTCATGAGCTTCCTCAAGGAGTCGAAGCGCATCCATAATCTCAAGATGCTGGAGGAGCTCGATCTCACGTTGCGCTATCCGGACCTCGCCTCCGGCCTCAAGGCCTCGCTCGCCGCCGCTCCATGAGCCCGCTGCTCACGCTCGTCGGCGTCGCCATCGTGATCGCCGGGTTCGCGCTGCGCGCGAACCCGCTGCTGGTGGTCACCGTGGCGGGCCTTGCTACCGGCCTCGCCGGCGGCATGGATCCCGTGACCGTGGTCACGGAGTTCGGCCGGGCCTTCACCGAGAACCGCTATGTGGCTCTGGTTTGGCTCACTCTGCCGGTGATCGGCATCCTGGAACGCAACGGCCTGCGTGAGCGCGCTCAGACGCTGGTGGCCAAGGTGCAGGGCGCCACCACCGGGCGCGTGCTGATCGCCTATCTCGCGCTGCGCCAGCTCACCGCGGCCATGGGGCTGAACTCCCTCGGCGGCCACGCCCAGATGGTGCGGCCCCTGATCGCGCCCATGGCGGAGGCCGCCGCGGAGACGCGTTTCGGCCGGCTCGCGGACCGCACGCGCTACCTCATCCGCGCCCACGCGGCGGCGGCGGACAACATCGGTGTGTTCTTCGGCGAAGATATCTTCCTCGCCATGGGTTCGGTGCTGCTCATCAAGGGCGTGCTGGAGCACGACGGCATCGACCTCACGCCCATGCAGATCGCCGTCTGGTCCATCCCCACGGCGCTGGCGGTGTTCGTGATCCACGTGCTGCGCCTCATCCGGCTCGACCGCAAACTCAGGCGGGAGGGTGGTGCGTGATCGGGCTCGACGCGGTCTACATCCTTGCCGGGCTCATGTTCGCGGCCACGGCCTGGATCAACTTCCGGGATCGCGCCAACCCGAAGCGTTGGAAGAGCACGCTGTTTTGGGGCTTCTATGCCGTGACGTTCATGTTCGGCTCCTGGCTTCCGCCCTTCG
>DASUBN010000158.1:0-5828 GCA_035763245.1 Gammaproteobacteria bacterium
ACCAGCTGCCGCACCGCGCCCGGTTCGAGCGGAGGCAGGTCCAGTTCCCGCAGGGTTTGTATTACAGCAGTGGCGATGTCGGGGACGCTGTCTACTAACGTCCCATCCAGGTCGAAGGCAACAAGACGGATTGGCACGCTCAGGATTTGGCTTTAGCCAATTCTTCCCGCATCTGTTTGATGACGGCCTTGTAATCCTTCGCGCCGAAGATGGCCGAACCCGCCACGAAGGTGTCGGCGCCGGCGGCGGCGATCTCACGGATGTTGTCGGCCTTCACCCCGCCGTCGATCTCGAGGCGGATGTTCCGGCCGCTGGCGCGGATGAGCTCCCGCGCGTCCTTGAGCTTGTCCAGGGCCGAGCGGATGAAGGACTGGCCGCCGAAGCCCGGGTTCACGGACATGATGAGCACCATGTCCACCTTGTCGATCACATACTTCAGGTGATCGAGCGGCGTCGCCGGGTTGAACACCAGCCCCGCCTTGCAGCCGCTGTCGTGGATCAGGGACAACGTGCGATGGATGTGCTCGCTCGCCTCGGGGTGGAAGGTGATGTAGTTGGCCCCGGCCTTGGCGAAGTCCGGCACGATGCGGTCCACCGGCTTCACCATCAGGTGCACGTCGATGGGTGCCTTCACCCCGCGCTTGCGCAGCGCCTCGCAGACCACCGGGCCGATGGTGAGGTTGGGCACGTAATGGTTGTCCATCACGTCGAAGTGGATCATGTCAGCGCCCGCGGCGAGCACGTTCTCCACCTCTTCACCCAAGCGTGCGAAGTCAGCGGAGAGGATCGAGGGGGCGATGAGGAAATCGGCCATGGTCGGTCTCGCTCGCCGGTTTGCGGTGGCCACACTTTAACCGAAGCCGGGGGGCTTTTCAGCCGGCGGACGGGGCAAGTGGGCACAATCAGGGCGACGCTGCTACCATCTGGCGGGAAAGACGGGGAGTACGGGATGCAGTTCGGCTTCTCAAGACACAGCATAGCCCGATACGCGGCGCAGCCCGAGAACAACTACCTGCTGCTGCGCTTCGTGGCCGCACTGCTGGTGATCTACGGCCACGCCTACGCCATCGCCCCCCAACCCGGCGGCATGGACCTCATCCAGCGCGTCTTCGGCGTCACCTACGCCGGCGACGTGGGGGTCTACACCTTCTTCCTCATCAGCGGCTTCCTGGTCACCGGCAGCTACCTGAACCGCGCGAACTTCGGCGACTACCTGAAGTGCCGCCTGCTGCGCCTCTTGCCCGGCCTCGCCGTCTGCCTCGCCTTCACAGTGTTCGTCCTCGGCCCCCTGGTGAGCCGCCTCCCGGCCGGCGCCTACTTCGCTGAGGCCGACACCTATCACTACTTCACCGCCAACCTGAGCCTCATCAAGACCGTCTACACCCTGCCCGGCGTGTTCGAGCATTTCCCCCAGGACGGTGCCGTAAACGGCTCCCTGTGGACCCTGCCCGCGGAGTTCCGTCTTTACCTCCTGGTGGGCCTCATCGGCGTCACCAGCCTACTGGCCCGGCGCCGCTGGTACATCTGGCTCGCGCTCGCGCTCGCGGCGGTGTCGCTCTTCACTCCGCCCGACATGGCGCTCATGTTCAACAAATACCCGCTGCGCAGCCTATTCCTGTACTTCCTGGCGGGCTCGGTGCTGCGGGTGTACTGGGACCTCGTCCCCTTGAGCGGGCTCATCCTCGCGGCCTTCGCCGTGGCGGACTTCTTCCTGCGCCACACCGCCGCTTATCCCGCGGCGCTGGGGGTCACCCTGGGCTACGCCGTCCTCTGGGTCGCCTACGTCCCGAACCTGCACGCCTTCAACCGCGTGGGAGACTACTCCTACGGCCTCTATATCTATGCGTTCCCTGTGGCCCAGGTCCTGAGGCAATATTTCATCCACATCCGCCCCCTGGAACTCTTCGCCTGGGGCGCGGTGCTGACACTCGCCTGCGCAGCCCTCTCCTGGCACCTGGTGGAAGAGCCGACGCTGCGCTGGAAACGGGTGGATTTCAGCGGGCAGTTGCTGCGCCTCTGGCGCCACCGGCCCGCATCCGCACACACCGAAGAATAAGGGAGCACGCCATGTCCGCCCTCGCCCTCGCCCTGCACGTCCTCGCCGCCATCGTCTGGGTGGGCGGCATGTTCTTCGCTTACCTCGCCGTCCGCCCCGCGCTTGGGGAACTGGACACCAAGCACCGCGCCCGCATCTGGGCAGCCATCTTCCGGCGCTTCTTCCCTTGGGTGTGGGCCTGCATCGCCGCGCTGTTGGCGAGCGGCTTCTACCTCGCCATCATCTCCTTCGACAGCCTGTCCCAAGCGCCGATCTTCGTGCACGTGATGATGGGGCTGGGGATAGTGATGATGGCGCTCTTCGCCTACGTCTTCTTGGTACCCTACCAGCAGCTCAAGACGGCGGTGCAGACCGGCTCCGAGCCCCTGGCGATCCACGCCATGGTGCGCATCCGCCTGCTCATCGCCACGAACCTGACGCTAGGCATCGTCGTGGTGCTGGTGGGGATGCTGGGCAGCTACTTCGCTTTTTAAGCCGGCTTCATAGCCGCCACGTTCACCAGCGTCTCCTTGCGCGTCCCCGGCGCGCCGACGCGCATCAAGCCGAAGCGTTCCAGCAGGCCGAAGTCGGCGGAGCGGCTCCACCAGAGGTAAGGATAGGACACGTTGCGCGGGTCGAAGCGGAAGCCCGCCCGGCGCACGAGCTCCAGATATCCCTCCGCGCTCTTCTGCACGTGCATGGGATGGCGGAACAGGAGCCGGATCACCCAGGAGCAGATGTACTCGCGGGTGGACTCGGCGAGCAGCAGCCTCCCACCCGGTTTCAGCACCCGGAAGATCTCCGCCAAGGTCTCCTCCTGCCGCACCACGTGATGCAGGGTCTGGTGGCAGAACACCAGGTCCACCGAAGCGTCCGGGAGCCTCAACGCCGCGCAGTCGGACTCCAGCACCTCCACCGGCACGCCACAGCGAGTCCCTTCCACCTGCGCCATCGCGAGGCCCTCGGCATCCACGTCGACGCCGATGAGCCGCGCGGGCTTGAGGTGCTTCACCAGCGCGGGGAAGGCCTTGCCCTGGCCGCAGCCGATGTCCAGGACCACCGGAGCCGCAGGCGGCGGCCCGTCCATGAGGCGCTGCAAGTCCTTCACCGCCACGTCCACCACCCGTTCCCCCCAGGTGCGGGTACCCAGGAACCAGAAGCCGAAGCGGCTCTCGTGCACGTAGTCCGCCGGCACCGTCACGATCGCCGGCCGCTCCGTGACGTCGCCGCGCAACCCGGCGGCATCCACACCCGTCTCTCTCAGCGCGTTCATTTGATCCCTCTCGCTTCCTTGATCGTGTCGTAAGCCACGTTGATCTGCTGCACCTTCTCCTGGGCGAGCTTGATCATCGTCTCCGGCAGGCCCCGGGCCACCAGCTTGTCCGGATGGTTCTCCTTCATCAGCCGCCGGTAGGCGGTCTTGATGTCCGCGTCGCTCGCCTGCGGGCTCACCCCCAGGGTCTGGTAGGCGGCGGTGAGCGCGTCCTCCCGCGCCACCCGCGCGCCGGCTCCGGCGCCGGCCCGTGCACCCTGGTAGGCGCGCTGGGCGTTGATGAACTGCTCGTACTGGCGCAGCTCGAACTCGGAGATGCCGAGCAGCGCGCAGATGCGCTCGAACATCGCCCGTTCGGCCGGATGCAGCCGCCCGTCCGCCAGCGCTGCGTGCAGCTGGATCTGCAGGAACATGCGCATCAGGTCGTGGCGGTGGAAGCAGGCGGCCCGGAACTGGGCGAGCGCCGCATCCAGGTCGAAGTCCGGCTGCTTGCCGCGGTTGAAAAGCTCGATGGCCGCGTGCTGCTGGTCCGGGTTCAGGTTCATGTGCGCCATCACCGCGCGCGCCGCCTGGATCTCGTCCGCCGAGACCACGCCGTCGGCCTTCGCGACATGGCCCATCACCGAGAACGTGGCGGTGAAGAAGGCTTCCTGGGCGTGCAGCGCGTCGTGGGCGTTCCAGCCGCCGCGGGAAACGCCGATGGACACGCTCTGCCCGAGGAGGGCGCCGACGAAGGCGCCGAAGGGGCCGCCGATCACCCAACCCAGCACGGCGCCTATGATCAGACCCAACCAATTCGTCATCTACGACCCGGGTTCATGCCTGTAATACCTGGTTCTTGCGATAGAATGCGGCGTCACATGCCGCAGGACCACCCATGACCGCCGCGCAGCCCGTCGTGTTCGAGACCAACCTGAAGAGCCTGCCGCTGGTGCATCGCGGCAAGGTGCGTGACATCTACGACGCGGGCCCCGAGCACCTGCTCATCGTCACCAGCGACCGCCTGTCCGCCTTCGACGTGGTGCTGCCCGACCCCATACCGGGCAAGGGAGCGGTGCTGAACGGGATCTCGCGCTTCTGGTTCGAAAAGACGGCGCACATTATACCCAACCAGCTCACCGACCTGCCGCTGGAGCGGGTGGTGAAGGACCCGGCCGAGTGCGCGCTGCTCAAGGGGCGCGCCGTCATCGTCAAGAAACTCCGTGCCCTGCCGGTGGAAGCCGTCGCCCGCGGCTACCTCATCGGCTCCGGCTGGAAGGACTACCAGGCCACCGGCGCGGTGTGCGGCATCCCCCTCCCCCGGGGCCTCGAGCTCGCCGCGCGCCTGCCCGAGCCGCTCTTCACCCCCGCGAGCAAGGCCCCCAAGGGCCAGCACGACGAGAACATCGGCTTCGAGCACGTGCGCCACCTCTTGGGCGACGCCCTGGCGGAGAAAGTGAAGGAGATCACCCTCAAGATCTACAGCTTCGCGGCGGAGTACGCCCTGAAGCGCGGCATCATCATCGCCGACACCAAGTTCGAGTTCGGCGTGGACAAGGCCGGCCAGCTCTACCTCATCGACGAAGTGCTCACCCCCGACTCCTCCCGCTTCTGGCCGGCGGCCACGTACCAGGCCGGCATCAGCCCGCCTTCCTTCGACAAGCAATATGTGCGGGATTACCTCGAGACCCTCGACTGGGGCAAGAAAGCCCCGGGCCCCAAGCTCCCGGCGGAAGTCATCGCCAAGACCGCCGAGAAATACCAGGAAGCCTACCGCCTGCTTACGGCCTAGTCGTTGCCAGCAGGGAGGCTAACCATAATGCCGCACAAGTTCTTACGCACCACCGTCTGGTCGCTGAGCATCGTGTTGGTGTCTTTAGGTGCGCTGGCCGCAAACATCTTGATGTTCAACGCCCTGGAACCCCTTGTTGGACGTTTGCACGTCGCGACTGGACCCTTGTCGTGGGTCCTATTGGAGTTCTGCTTCGTCCTGGCTCTCTGGACCTTCACTATCGTACTGCATGAGGGCGGGCATCTTCTGGCGGCACGGCTGCAGGGGATGACCATAAGCGAAGTCAAACTCGGCTGGTTTGTGTTCACGCCACGTTGGCGCGGATATAAGTTCGAATTCAGACGCCGGGGCAGCATGTTCGGTGGCATGGTGAAGGTCACTGTGGGTTCGCGATCCGTGCGCCGTGAGATGATCTTGTTCGTCCTCGGTGGGCCTGCAATGAATCTCGGTTGCGGAATCCTTTTAGGATCCCTCACCTGGCTCGCATTCGTACGCGGCTCAGTCACCCTGGCGGGTGCGATCTTTGCCTTGGCCTTGGCAAACGCCTACATGGGACTGGCAAATTTTCTCCCCATCGGCAGACGCATCCCTAGTGATGGCTCCCGCCTCTATCACTGGATATTCAAGGGGAACAAAGACCTCGAGACCCTGGCTCTCTTGCGGCTTATGGGCTTGTCGGTGAAGGGGCTGAGGGCACGTGACTATACCCCGGGGACCTGCAGCTTCTTGAAAACTCATCCATGCCACTG
>DASUBN010000159.1:0-2755 GCA_035763245.1 Gammaproteobacteria bacterium
TGGGATTCCTTCCAGCCCAACTTCTTCATCGAGCTCTCGCCCGGGGCCCTCGAGCGCTTCCCCGCCACCTGGATCACGAGCGTGTATCTGCCGCCTGCCAAGGCCGCGATGCTCGCGGACCTGATCCGGGAACTGCCGGGCCTCACGCTCTTCGACGTCGACTCCATCATGCAACAAGTGCGGCATCTCATGGATGAGGCCACCCTCGCGGTGGAATACGTGTTTCTGTTCACCCTCGGGGCCGGCGTCGTGGTGCTGCTCGCCGCGGTGCAATCCACGCGGGACGAACGCCGTTTCGAGGCGGCGGTGCTTAGGGCCCTGGGCGCCTCCCGGGCACGGGTGCGCAGCGCCGCGGCGGCGGAATACGCCGCGCTGGGATTTGCCTCGGGCCTGCTCGGGGCGCTGGCGGCGACGCTCGTGGCCTGGATCCTCGCGACCCGCGCCTTCTCCCTGCCCTACCGCCTCGACTGGCGCATCTGGGTGCTGGGTCTTGCCGCCGGCACCGTCATCGTGACGTTCAGCGGCATCGTGGCGACGCGGCGGGTGCTCAAGGCTCCGCCTGTGGAAACCCTGCGGGAGAGTTGATGAGACGCCTGCTCCTGCTGCTGGCCTTGGCGTCGGGGCTCGCGCTCTCTCCTTACGCTTTCTCGACTTGCGTCACCGGCGAGGCGCTCTTCAGCCACCCAGAGCTCAAGACCCAGAGCGTCGCCTTCCATGACTACGAGATCCGCCTCTACGACGACAGCCATTGCGAGGCGGAGCCCGAGACCCTCAAGGCCGGTTTCGAGATATGGAAGGCGGGCAGGCGAGTGGTGAGCGGCACGGGCTACAGCTATGCCATCGGTTATCCGCTGCAGGAAGACCAATCCCCTGACAGCGTGAAGCTGAAGGTCGGGGACGACCTCACAGGCGAAGGCATCCCCGACCTGCTCATCTCGGAATGGTCAGGCGGCGCCCATTGCTGCTACAGCTTCCATCTCTTCCAACTGGGCTCCGAGTTCCGCAAGATACAGAGCCTGCCGCTCTTCGACGCGGACGAGTCTGCCTTCGTGCGCCGCCCCGGGGTCAAGGGCCTGGTGCTCGCCAGCAGCGACTACAGCGCCTTCGCCTACTTTCCCGCGGATTTCGCCGGCTCCCCGGCGGGCCGGGTGTTCTTAAGCTACCAGCAAGGCCGTTTCCGGCTGGACACGCAGCTCATGCGCGCCACGACGCCGAAGCCGGGCGAGATCGGCAAGTGCGCGGCCCTCTTCAAGAAGAGCCGGGACTGGAAGACCGCCCAGCCCTTAGGGATGTGGTACTACGCCACGGACCTCATCTACACGGGACAAGAGCACGATGCCCTGAGATTCCTCAAAGAGAGCTGGGGCGGCGCCATCGCGGATCGGGATAAATATCTGGGTGAATATCAGCGGCGGCTCAAGAAGAGCGTCTATTACCCAGAGCTCAAACTGCTGCAGGCATCGCGGCCACTAAGCACGGACCAGCATATCGATTGGACCAAACAGTGTTTCGAGTACCTTCACGGCTGAAGACCTAAGTGCCCGCCTTCGCGGTGAAAGAGACGTAACCGATGCCCCCATCAGGCTTGAAACGCACCACGCAGTGATAGTGCCCGCCGGAACTGTCGTCGTCGATGCGCAGATAAGGTCCCTTCTTGTCGGTCAAGTCCGATGCACGGTAACCTTGCACCTCCACCGCCGCCTTGAGTTCTGCCATGCTCATGTCCTTGCGTAGGCCCTCGCAGAAACCCTCCATGCGCGTACCGTTCGCCACGAGCGGGCCGTAACCCAGCGCCCGATAGAGCCCCAGCGCCGCCGCCACCAGCACGACCACGCCGAGCCCCACCCAGCGCCAAAGCTTCAATCCCGGCTGGTTCCAGTTCATTGCACCCTCCTTGCCCGGCTTAGTATGGCCCAGGACGCCGCCTCCGTTTCCAGGCATAGCCGTAGACCAAGGCATAACTCACCACCAGCGCGAGGCCCAGCACCGCCTGCAATCCGGGCGTGAGCCCGGGTGGATAGATCACCGGCATGATGTAGTGGTCGATGAATCCGACGCCATAGGTGGAGAGCCCGGCCTCGGCCCGCAACCGGTTCTCGAGCGGCGTGAGCGGGCAGTAGTGCTCGTACAGCTCCACGAAGGCACCCCAGGTCGCGGCCGGGAGATGCAGCCAGGCGATCCAGCGCCAACGCAGGACCAAGAGCCCCCCGAAGACCACGAACAGCAGGAACCCGAAGTGCAACAGCACTACTGTGTCCGCGAGCAGGGCGTAAAGCGTCGTCATCGTAGCGTCCTGGCACTAGACTAGCGTTTTCCAGATAGCCCCGCCGGTGAAGCCATGCCCATCCGCACCCTGCTCTTCCTGTCCGCCCTCAGCTTCCTCGGCGCCGCCGAGGCCGCCCTGCCGCCCGGCGCCGCCCAGGACATCGCCAAGGCCAACGCCGATTGGGGCAGGGCCATGGAGAAGGGCGACGCCGCCGCCGCGGCGGCGGCCTATGCACCCGATGCGGTGTTCTGCACCCGTGACGGCAAATGCTACTCGGGTCACCAGGCCATCCTGGACATGACCAAGGAGGCCCTGGCCGCGCGCGGCCCCGCCAGGCACGCACAGGCCCACAGCACACGCAGGGTGGAGGACCACAGTTACATCTACGAATGGGGGCGCGCCGAGATCATGACCGGCGCCGGGAAGACCGTGGCCGGCGGCTACTTCACCATCTGGTGCAAGCAGCCGGACGGCCACTGGATGATATTC
>DASUBN010000160.1:0-2368 GCA_035763245.1 Gammaproteobacteria bacterium
GGTCCTGGTAGAAGCCCTTGTACCAGTTCTCCTCGAACTGGCCGTCGAGGTGCACGTGAGCATCGATCATGCCGGGCATGAGGGTCGCGTCCCCGAGATCGATGACGCGGGCACCGGCCGGCACCTGCAAGTCGGTGCCGACGGCGCGGATCTTGTCACCGTCCACCACCACCATGCCGCCGTCCACGAGCTTACCGGACACGGAATCGAACAGGTGTGCGGCCTTGAGCACGGTCACCTGCGGTCCCGATTGGGCGTCGTCCGCCTGCGCGAACGGCGCGCCGGCGAGCAGCATGCTGAGGAAGGAAACCAGGAACGCGACTTTTCTCACGGCGGACTCCTTTTCCGAAAGCCTGGGGAGTGAAGCGGGCCCGCCATGGTTCACCCACGACGAGCCCGTGTCAATCGGGCCGTGCCGGCCGGCGAGTGTCAGGCCGAAGCCATGACGGGCGTCACTTGCGGGTCGGAACCCCGGCTCCTACGCTAACCCATCCAAACCACCCAGGGGGACGCCATGGATCACAGCCCGGACACCAAACCCTCCCACCATTACTACAGCCGCACCGTGACCGGTCTCGTGGTGGTCGCCATGGGCGTGCTGTTCCTGCTCAGGAACTTCGGTGTGCCCATGCCCTTCTGGGATCTGCATAACTGGTGGGCGCTCTTCATCCTGCTCGGCGCCGTGCCACCCCTGAGCTACGCCCTCGCCCGCCTGCACCAAGTGGGACGCGTGGATGCGGGCGTGCTGCACGGCATCCTGTCGGCGGCCGTCGTGGTGATGGTGGCGCTGATCTTCCTGCTCGACCTGCCCTGGGAAAAATGGTGGCCCTTGTTCGTCATCTATGGGGGCCTGTGGATGATGGTGCGGGGTGAGCGGCGCTGGCGCCGCGACGACTGAAACCGGGCCGAGGTCAGAGGCCGGGCAGCGGCCCGATGTCCGTGAGCACCGCCTTGCCCATCCGGTAGTCGTCGCAGCTCAGCAGATAGCGGCGACCACCTTTTATATAGAGGGTCCCCATGTCCCCGGATTCGGGCAGGATGGGATAGGCCACGTGTTGCGCCTTCTTGGGGGAATAGCACTCGAGCTCCAAGAAGAACACGCCCTGGTGCAGCCAGAGGCCCTGCTTCGTCACCTGCGTCTCGCCGGGCTGCAGCAGGTGGTTGCTCTGGGGCGGCGTCGAGAGCCAGAAGTAGTCTTCGCCCGAGGCCTTGAGGAAAGCGGTGAACGGCAGGTCAGTGGGATCCGTGGGGGGGCCGGGCAGGATCGCTCCGGGCCGACTGGCGCAGCCCGTCAAAGCCAGGATCGCCGCCAGGAGCGGCAAGCAGGCGACGGCGACGGTGGGTTTTCCCCGGTGAGCCATGGGGGGAAATTCTACTTCAGCGCCGGGTCCGGCTCAGCGGTTCTCGTGCAGGCTGAAGTAGAAGGTCGCGCCCTTGTCCTCCTCCGCCTCGACCCAGATCCGCCCTCCGTGCCGCGCGACGATGCGCTGCACGGTGGCAAGACCGATGCCGGAGCCTGGAAACTCGTTCTCCGCATGTAGCCGGTGGAAAGGGGTGAAGAGTTTCTGGGCATGCGCCATGTCGAAACCGGCGCCGTTGTCCTGCACGAAGAACGCGGTGACGCCCTGGTCCACGCGCTTGCCGACCTTGATCTCGGCGTCCTCCCGCCTCGAAGTGAACTTCCAGGCGTTGCTCATGAGGTTTTCGAACACGATCTTGAGGAGCCGGACGTCGCCCTCGGCGACGAGGTCCGGTTCAACCTTCACCCGACAGCGCCGCTCCGGTTCACGATTCTGCAGCTCGGCGCCGACCTCAAGCGCCAGGGTGTCCAGGTGCACGGCTTGGGTCTTCAAGGGCGCGCGGCTGACCCGGGAGAGGCCCAACAAGTCGTCGATGAGCTCCGACATGCGCTTGGTGGCGCCGCCGATGTAACCCAGGAATCGCTTGCCGTTGTCATCCAGCTTGTCAGCGTAGTCCTCCATCACGAGCTGGCTGAAACCGCCGATGCTGCGCAGCGGGCCGCGCAGGTCGTGGGACACGGAGTAGCTGAAGGCCTCGAGTTCCCTGTTGACCGCCTCGAGCTCGGCGGTGCGGTCCCGCACCCGGCGTTCCAGATCTTCGTACACGCGCACGTTCTCCAACGCCACCGCAGTGGTGTCGGCCAGGGCCCGTAGCAGCTTGACCTCGTCGGCTGTGGGCAGATGGCGCTCCGCCCAGTAGTTGCCGATCGCACCGATGGGGTCGAGGGTGCGGATCGGCACCATCGCCAGGCTCTTCACGAAGGTGGGGCGATAGGCGTCATGGGGGATGCGCGCGTCGGCGTAGATGTCCTCGATCACCGCCGCCTCGCGGTTGAGCATGATCCAGC
>DASUBN010000161.1:0-3073 GCA_035763245.1 Gammaproteobacteria bacterium
AACGACACCTGGCTCGCGGCCGAGTGGGGCCACCCTTCCGACAACCTGGGCGGCATTCTGGCGGTGGCGGACTACGTCTCGCGCCGTAACGTGGCGGAGGGCAAGAAGCCCCTCACCATCAAGGATGTGCTCACGGCCATGATCAAGGCGCATGAGATCCAGGGCGTGCTGGCCCTGGAGAACAGCTATAACCGCGTGGGCCTGGACCACGTGCTGCTGGTGCGGGTCGCGTCCACGGCGGTCGTCACCCGCATGCTGGGCGGCAGCCGCGAAGACGTGATCAACGCCGTGTCCAACGCCTGGATAGACGGTGGCGCGCTGCGCACCTACCGGCATGCTCCCAATACCGGCTCCCGCAAGAGCTGGGCGGCGGGCGATGCCACGAGCCGCGCCGTGCGCCACGCGCTCATGGCCTTGAAGGGCGAGATGGGGTATCCCTCGGCGCTCTCCGCCAAGACCTGGGGCTTCTACGACGTGCTCTTCAAGAGCCAGCCCTTCAAGTTCCAGCGCAAGTACGGCAGCTACGTGATGGAGAACGTGCTCATCAAGATCTCCTTCCCCGCGGAGTTCCACGCCCAGACCGCAGTGGAAGCCGCCATGCGCCTGCACAGCCAGGTCAAGGACAAGCTGGACCAGGTGGAGAAGATCGTCATCGAGACCCAGGAACCCGGTGTCCGGATCATAGACAAGACCGGCGAACTCGCGAACCCGGCGGACCGCGACCATTGCATCCAGTACATGACGGCGGTGCCGCTGATCTTCGGCCGTCTGACCGCGGCGGACTACGAGGATGCGGTGGCCAAGGATCCGCGCATAGATAAGCTTCGCTCCAAGATGGAAGTGCGCGAGAACGGCAAGTTCACCAAGGATTACTACGATCCGGCCAAGCGCTACATCGGCAACGCGATCCAGGTGTTCTTCAAAGGCGGCGCCAAGAGCGAGCGCATCGAGGTGGAGTTCCCCATCGGCCACCGCAAGCGCCGCGCCGAAGGCATCCCGGTGCTGATAAACAAGTTCGAGAATGCCATCGCCGGCAAGCTATCGGCGCGCCAGTGTGCTGCCATCAACGAGCTGTGCGGCGACCAGAAGAAACTGGAATCGACCAGCGTCACGGATTTCATGTCGCTCTGGACGGTATGACGGTGCATTCTCGCCGATGGGAAGCCCGGCTCAAGCCGGGCTTTTCATTTCAGGTAATCTAAAGGCATGGAACTGCTCGCCAATGTGGACGTGGATGACCTGGAGAAGGGCATAGCCTTCTACACCCAGGCCTTCGATCTCAAGGTCGGCCGGCGCTTCGCCACGGAAGCCGTGGAACTCCTGGGGGCTTCCGCGGTCATCTATCTCCTGGTGAAGGCGGCCGGCACCCCCGCCAGCACGGTCATGCACCAGAAGCGCGAATACCGCCGTCACTGGACGCCGGTGCATCTGGATCTCGTGGTGGAGGATGTGCGCGCCGCCGTGACCAAAGCGGTGGCGGCGGGCGCGGTGCTCGAGGGCGAGATCGAGACCCACAGATGGGGGTATATCGCCCATCTTGCGGATCCTTTCGGCCATGGGCTCTGCCTCATCGAATTCCGCGGCCGGGGTTACGATGAGATCGCCGACCCGCGCCCATGAACACAGCCCGGTCCCGGTCGCCATGAGGGCGATAGGACAGGTTTCGCCGGATACTGAACTGCAACCATAACCCAAGACATCCAATGAACAACCGCAAAGCCGCCATGGCCTTCATCCTGGTCACCGTGGTCATCGACATGCTGGCCTTCGGCATGATCATCCCGGTGCTGCCGCTCCTAGTGCGGGACTTCATGAAGGGTGATGCGGTGCGCACCGCCGAGATATACGGCCTGTTCGGCACGGCCTGGGCAGTGATGCAGTTCCTGTTCTCGCCGCTGCAGGGCGCGCTCTCGGACCGCTTCGGCCGCCGTACCGTGATCCTCATCTCCTGCACCGGCCTCGGGCTCGACTTTCTCCTCATGGCGCTGGCGCCGAACCTCAAGTGGCTGTTCGTCGGGCGGCTGATCTCGGGCATCTGTGCCGCCAGCATCAGCACCGCGGGCGCCTACATCGCCGACGTGACCCCTGCGGAGAAGCGCGCCGCCGCCTTCGGCATGATAGGCGCGGCCTTCGGCATCGGCTTCGTGCTGGGCCCGTTCCTCGGCGGCGTGCTGGGGCACTTCGGCCCGCGGCTGCCGTTCTGGGTGGCCGCCGCCATGGCGCTCCTGAACGTCAGCTATGGCTACTTCGTGCTGCCTGAGTCGCTCCCTCCCGAGAAGCGCAGCAGGTTCTCCTGGAAGCGCGCCAACCCGGTGGGTGCATTGGTGCTGCTGCGCTCCCACCCCATACTCGCGGGGCTCGCCACCTCGCAGTTCCTCATGAACCTGGCCCATGCGGTGCTGCCCAGCACCGCGGTCCTGTACATGGCCTACCGTTATCACTGGGGCCCCCTGTACGTGGGATACATGCTGATGGGCGTAGGCATCTGCGCCGTAATCGTGCAGGGCGGTTTGGTGAAGCCCGCCGTGCGCGCGCTCGGCGAGAGGCGCGCCCTGGCACTTGGCCTGCTGTTCGGCGCCGCGGGCTTCGCCATCTATGGACTGGCGCCCAACGGTGCCTGGTTCCTGGCGGGCGTGCCGGTCATGTCCCTCTGGGGCATCGCCAATCCGTCGGCCCAGGGCATCATGACGCGGCTCGTGGACGCGACGGAGCAGGGCCAGCTGCAGGGCGCGCTCTCCAGCATCATGGGCATCGCCAGCTGCTTCGGCCCCGGGCTCTTCACCCAGACCTTCGCCGATGCCATCGGACGGCATCTGGACTGGGGAATGCCCGGTGCGCCTTTCCTGCTCGCGTCCGCGCTGTTGCTCGGTGCGATGGTCATCGCCTGGCGCACCACGCGCCCGGGACACCTCGAAGTGCCGGCTGCCAGCGAACCCGCGGTGGGCGGGTGAAAGCCCCGGCCGGCTTTGATCCTGCTGATTATCGCGCGCTGCCTCTGCAAGCAGCGGCGACGCTTCCTGCCGCCGCGTACGCAGACCCGGAGTTCCACGGCTTCGATCGGGAGGCGATATTC
>DASUBN010000162.1:0-3649 GCA_035763245.1 Gammaproteobacteria bacterium
CTGAGCATGACGGCTGGCGGGGCGCTCGCCATCACGGGCGCAGCCTTGACCAGCACCGGGGTGGTGGTCAGCACACAAGTCCCGAGCACCTCGAGCTTCGGACCCTTCCTGTTCCCGCTCGGCAGCCATGCCACGGCGAATGTGAAGGGCGACAGCACCGTGACGCTCTCCGGCAAGACGCTCAGTATCAATGGCGGCCACTTCAGCACCCAGTCGGCAGGGACCCACGGGTACTCGAGCCCGGCGGGCGGGACCACGGGATCGGGCGCCAAATACGGGCCGAACAGTGTGTTCCTTGATGGCCGCATCCACCTGCTGCAGAACGGTCTGCCGCTCATGAGCGTGGCGTCGCCACTCTCGGTGTCGGTGCATACGCTGGACATCACCCGGCGGACGCTGGAAGTGGTACCGCAGCACACGGCCACGAGCTTCGGGGTACCGGTGAGCCTATCGAGCCTGCCGGGTGCGAGCCCCCTCAACGGGACGGCGCCGCAGGCAAGCGTGACGGGCAGCACCGTGACCCAGGCGACGGACGGTGCGCTCGGAACGCTGCAGAGCACGGGCCTGGTGGTGAACCTGGTGAGCGTGGCGGCGGGCGGCGCCGCCTCCGTGTCCAACGTGTCCAACCAGGCCACGGCGTTCGACCCGGCCTTGAGCCTCGTGCCCACGGCCGCCGGTTCGGGGACGGCTTGCACGGCCTTCGTGCCGCAGTCCTCCGGAGGCTACCGCTGCGGCAGCGGCGGCAGATGACGATCAGCACCGGGCCCGGCTGTGCGCCGGGCCCGGGTTCGACGGAGTTCGTGGATATCCAACGGTAATCGGGCAGGAGTATCAGGTATGAAAATCGGGACGCGTCTTGTGAACACGGGTCTGGCGGCGGCGGTGACCGGCGCGTTGCTCGGCAGCTTGGTGCCCGTGGTGGGTGCCTCGGCGTCGGCCATGGTGCAGGTGGAGCACAACGTGCCGCGGGCGTTGAACTCCGCCACCTTCATCGGTCACCACGATCCGAAGGCCATGCTCCACATCAGCGTGGCCCTGAGCCTGCATAACACCGACGGGCTGGCGGCATTCATGCATGACGTGGCCAACCCCAGGAGCAGGAACTACCGGAAGTTCCTCACGCCCAGGCAGTTCACGGCGCGTTATTGCCCGAGCGCGGTCCAGGTGCGGGCCGTGGAGCAGTTCTTGAGACAGCGCGGCATCACCGTGGGCAGCGTGTCTCCAAACAACATGCGCATCCATGCCAGCGCCAGCACGGCCGCCATGGAGAGTGCCTTCGGCGTGGCCATCAACGACTATAAACGCGCCGACGGCACGACGTTCTATTCGGCGAGCACCGACCCGAGTTTCCCCGCGAACGTCAGCGGCTACGTGAAGGCGGTGTTCGGCCTGGACGATGCGGTGCAGTACCGGTCCCATGCCATCCTGAACGACCACCCCGAAGCGGTGTCCGGGCCTACGCCCGCCGGCTTCTCGCCGCAGCAGATCGCCACGGCCTATGACTGGCCCAGCAACGCCAAGCCCGCGCTGACGGACACCACCCTGGCCAGTGGCATGACCATCGCCATCGCCACGGCCTACAGCTACCGCCTGGCCGACGTCGAGAAGTTCTGGAGCACCTACAAGCTTCCAACCCACACCATCAGCAACGTGGCCGTTGACGGCAACACCGCGCGGCTGGAGGGCGAGACCACGCTCGACATCGAGCGCTCCAGCGCCATGTCCCCCGGCTCCAGCATCGTGGTGTTCAAGGCCTTCAATCCGAGCGATCCGGTGTTCGACGACATGTTCAATGCCATCGCGAACTACAACAGCACCCCGGCCGGCACCGCTCACCCCATCAACGTCATGAGCACGAGCTGGGGCCAGTCCGAGAACACCAGTTCACCGGCCTCGCTCGCCGCAGAACACGATGATTTCGTGCAGATGGCCGCCGAGGGCATCATGATGATGGCCGCCGCGGGCGACAATTCCGCCGACGATGGCCAGGGGCCTGGGCTGGATAACGCGGATTTCCCGGCCTCCGACCCCTACGTGCTGGCGGCGGGGGGCACCCACCTGGTGCTCGATGGCAACAACAACATCAGCTCCGAGTCGGTGTGGTTCGGCGGTGCCAGCGACGGCACCGGCGGCGCCGACAGCCTCTACTTCGCCCAGCCCTATTACCAAACCGACTTGACCAGCGGCTGGACGGTCAACACCCACTGCGACAACGACCATAGCGGCGATGGCGGCAGCGTGGCGCCCAACTTGGGTTCCGACGGCTGCGCGGCGGCGAGCAACGCGAGCCGCCAGTCCTCCGACATGGCCATGGACGCGGATCCGGCCACGGGCTACTCCGTCTACTTCAACGGACGCTGGGCGGTGTACGGCGGCACGAGTTTCGTGGCGCCGGAGCTGGCGGGTTTCTACGCCGTCCTGGTCAAGAGCATGGGCACTCCGCCGGTCTCGGCGCCGGCCCTGGTGTATTGCGACGCCAGCCTGGGCAGCTACAGCAGCGACTTCCACGACATCCAGACCGGTACCAACAGTGATTCCTTGGGCGGAACTTTCGATTCGAGCCTCACACCAGGCTGGGATCATCCCACCGGCTGGGGTACGCCGGATGCCAACAGCTTCATCACCGACATCCAGAGCATCGCCGGCACCTGCCCGTTGCCGCCTCCCTGAGGCGGAGAGAGACGGTTCGGACCGACGACCGGCCCCCGCGAGGGGCCGGTCCTTTTTTACCCGCAAAAAAAAGACCCCGGCGGGGCCGGGGTCTGATGGCTAATGAAACCCAAGGTCCAGGTCATTCTTCCTCGTAGACTTCCTTGAGCTTGCCGTCCAGGCGGCGCTTGTCTTTCATGTCTTCGATGGCACGCCAGGCCTGGAGGTTGCGGGCGGCAGCCTTGCCGGAGGCCTTGGGTGGGTGCTTGGAGCCGGGTTTGCGGCCGGGGGCGGAGGGTTCGTAGTCGAAGCCCTCGTCGTCGCCGGTCTTGGAGAGGATGTCATCGATGGCGGGCGGCTTGGATGCGTGCATTTGACCCTCGCGGTGGACCATGACTCGGGACTTGGAGCGAAAACGCGAACATCGCGGCTCACGGCATCTCTGCCTGCCGCGGCATCCAGCCCGTCCTTGGGCATAAAAACACCGGCGGCCTCGTGGCCGCCGGTGCATGCGCGATGCGCTTTATACCCTGTGAGGCCGCCGTTGTAAACGGCTTTTTTACTTTATCAGCGTGCGGCCGCCTTCTCCGCCTGGTGGTTGCGGGCGAAGAAGGTGTACATGGTCGGCACCACGAACAGAGTGAACAGCGTGCCGATGGTCATGCCCGCGGCGATGACGATGCCGATGTCGCGGCGGCTGGTGGCGCCGGCGCCGCTGGCGATGATGAGCGGCAGCACGCCGAGCACCATGGCGGCGGTGGTCATGAGGATGGGCCGCAGGCGCACCGCGGCGGCGTGCTCGATGGCCTCGCGCACGCTCATGCCCTCGTGCTCCTGCATCTTGTTGGCGAAGTCCACCATCAGGATGCCGTGCTTGCTGATGAGGCCCACCAGCGTCACCAGACCCACCCAGGTGTAGATGTTCATGGTGGCGAAACCCATGGCGACGGGGATGAGCGCTCCGAAGATGGCCGGGGGCACGCTCATCATGATCACGCCC